>JAICHZ010000340.1 GCA_025924655.1 Pseudonocardiaceae bacterium
AGGATCGGCGTGGCGTAGAGCAGCAGCATGATCGTGCCGTGCATGGTGAACAGCTGGTTGTACTGCTCGTTGGACAGGAACTGCATGCCCGGTCGGGCCAGCTCGGCGCGAATGAGCATCGCCATGCTGCCGCCGACGACGAAGAAGGCCATCGAGGTGACCAGGTACAGCATGCCGATCACCTTGTGATCGGTGGTCTGCAGCAAATTGAGCAGTGCCGAACCCTTGACAATGGGGCGCACTGGACGCGGACGGGTAACGATCGGTTGGGGTGCTACGGCCGTCACAGGTTCCCTCCCGGTTGTCCACGACTCACCGTGCACGGTACCGACCCAGGCGACTGTAGTCACCGTGGTCCACGCGTGATGTTAGCGACCGCGGCGGACGACGCTGCTACTGCCTCCTCGCGCGAGACAGATTAGTGGTCCGCCGTGACCGCAGTCGGGGTTTACGATCACGCAGCGTGGGGTACTGACTACAACTATGATTGGATTTTCCCTTACATCGATCACGCACCCCCTCCGGACCGTTGCCGTGAGTCTGCTGGGCGCCGCGGCGATGGTGTTCGCCACGACGACGGAAGCCGCGGCCGCGACTAGCGGCGCGCCGTGTTCGGCCTCAGCCCGGGCCTGCGTGGACCTGTCGACCCAGCAAGCATGGCTGATACGTAACGGCAGCGTCAGCTACGGACCGGTGCCGGTAGCGACCGGCAAGCCCAGTGCACCGACCGCCCCCGGCACCTTCCACGTGTTCTGGAAGGATCTGCACCACCACAGCAGTCTGTTCCACAATGCGCCGATGCCGTACTCCGTGTTCTTCAACGGCGGGGACGCCTTCCACGAGGACAGCGTGACAGTGCCCTCCAACGGCTGTGTACACCTGAGTCAGCAGGCCGCACAGACGTTCTACAACACTCTGCACGTCGGAGACGTCGTACAGGTCGTCCGCTGATCTGAGCCGTGAGGGGGAGCAATGCAGTTCATGGTGCTCGGCTACGACGGCAAAGACGATGACGCCCTCGATCGGCGCCTCGCCGTTCGCGAACAACACCTCGCCGTGGGGGATCGGCTCGCCGCCGACGGCACACTGCTCTTCGCCGCTGCGATCCTTGACGCCAACGCAACGATGATCGGTTCGATGCTGGTTCTCGACTTTCCGTCCCGCGTCGAGCTGGACGCATGGCTCGACGTGGAGCCCTACGTGACCGGTGACGTATGGCGTCAGATCGAGATATCGCCGGTCAGAGTCGGTCGCTCAGTTATCGGTGCATCCCGGTAGCTGGGCTACTCGACAGGCTTCAGAGTGCCCGGCTCGCCGAACATCACCACCACGTCGCCCGGCTGGACAACCGTGTCCCGGCTAGGGTTCGGCAACAGCTCGCCGCCGGCGCGGCGGATCAGCAGCGCGGTCGCCGAGCCGCAGACCCGGTCCAAGGTGTGCCCGACCAGCTGCGATTCATCGGTGATGAGCAACTCCTCGATTCGCAGCGAAGCGGTGCCGCGCCGCGCGAGATCCAAGAAGTCGACCACCTCGGGTCGCAAAGCGATCAGCGCCATCCGCCGACCGCTGGTGGCATACGGCGAGACCACCCGGTCCGCCCCTGCCCGGTAGAGCCGGTCCGCCGCCGCGTCCTCCGAGGCTCTGGCCACGATACTGATGTCGGGATTGAGCGACCGGGCCACCAACGTGATGTAGACGTTCTCCGCGTCCGAGTCCACCGCGCACACCAGCCCGCGCGCGCGGTGAATGCCGGCGGCGCGCAACAAGGCTTCCGAAGACGAGCTCCCGATCAGGTAGAGCACACCGTCGCGGCGCAGCTCCTCTTCCAGCTCTGGCCGCACCTCAATGACGACGAATGGCACGCCGTCAGCTTCGAACTCACGAGCCGCTGCCCGGCCCACCCGCCCATAGGCGCAGATGATGTGGTGATCGCGCAGGTCGGTGATCCGTCGTTGCATTGAGCGCCTCCTCGACCTTTGGGCAAGCTGACCGTCAACCAGCGCGGTGGCCAGCACGCCGAGAGCGGCGACGAACACCGACACCCCGAACAGCGACAGGCTCACTGTGAAGATCTTCGCGCCGTCAGACAGCGGCACGGGTGTCGCGAAGCCCTCGGTGGTCAAGGTCGAGACCGTGAGGTAGATCGCATCGATCAGGTTGAAACCGAACAAAAGGTAGCCGGCCATGCCGTAAGCAACCAAGACGACCACGGCCGAGGCCAGTAACCACGCCCGGCTGGCGAAACCTGCCGTCCCCATGGCGCTCATCCAAGCCGACCTTCGCCAGTGGCGGGGAGGACATCCGGTGGAATCGTTAACGCGAAAGTGAACAAGCCGGCGGCACGTGCGTGCCGTAGTAG
This sequence comes from Pseudonocardiaceae bacterium, assembly GCA_025924655.1. Classification (GTDB taxonomy): domain Bacteria; phylum Actinomycetota; class Actinomycetes; order Mycobacteriales; family Pseudonocardiaceae. Next base: position 2,360 of record JAICHZ010000340.1, read on the forward strand.
CAGTTCGCGAGGTCGGTCGCGCCGCTCCGGTGGAAGATCATCACCTGCTGGAAGATCGTCGTCTGAGCAGGTACTCTGCCGGTCAGAGGGCAACCGGGGAGATCTCGTCAATTCGACATTGACTAAGCGTTGACCGTACGGCCGCGGTTGGGCCGTCGAGCCACGGCAACCGGGGCGCGGGGAGGACGATGATCACCGAGGGGGAACGTCCTAAACCGCCAGAGCTGATCAGTCTTTACGCTGCAATCCCAGCGGTGTTCGGGACACTGAAAGAGGAATTTGAGGTTCCCGATACTTACGAACTCGCGTTGTATCATGTGGATGCCGCGGAGCCGTTTTTGAGAAAAGCCGTTGACATTGCTGCGATCACTATGCGGAAAATGCAAGCCTTGCGCTGGGTGGCTAAGCCCGGCGTCGAGACCACGAACGATGTGGTCGTAACTCTTGCTGCAGATCTCTTGCGATCGCTAGATCACCTGGTGGGGTGCTGTCACGATCAAACCAACGCCGATTCGCTGACGAGGTTCAAGCACCAAGTCGCGCTCGCCGCCCGGCACGCCGGTGGTGACGGCGGCGTTGCAAGGCTACGGTGAATTAGGCGCTGTAGTCCTGGACCAGCATTGTCACCGACCATGCCAGCCCCGTCGCTGCCGACCGCGGGCCCACCTCCTGATATCTCTCCGCGCAGCAGTTGCATCTCAGAGAGATCCGGGGGTGGCCCCGCGGACCACGTCCTACGGCTCGGGGAAACGATGCGCGACGGCGCTGTCTCCTGATCGACCACGCTGCGAACCACGGCAGGGGGCACATTCTCGGTCAATGAAGGCCGAAGCACCCTGGTGAGCTGCCAACACATGAAGTGCTGGCGATAGTCCACGCTGCCTGCGCTGTCGATGTCGACCAGCAGACCTGTGATGTTCACTCCTGCGTCGAGGCGAGCCTGACCGATAGCGCTGTTAACCGCTCCCGCCACTGCGCGGGACTCGGCTTCGCCGCTGCCGATCATTGTCGCCTCCGGGTCATGCAAGATTCAGTCAGATGATCCACGGTGCTGAGAGAGCAGGCGGTCGCGGAACTCGTTCACCCGCGCTCTGGTCTCTTCCGCTCGTCGGGTCTCGCTG
>JAICHZ010000341.1 GCA_025924655.1 Pseudonocardiaceae bacterium
CTGGGCAATCCGTCACCGCGGCCCAGCGTGCCCAAATAGTTGTCGAACGAATGGTTTTCCATCATCAGCAACACGATGTGCCGGATCTGTGGGACCCGGTCCGTGCCAGGCAGCAGCGACGGATCCGGCAGCATCTCCTGGTCGCGGCCGGCATCGCGGTGCCGCAGCCGCCGTCGACCCGACATCCGATCCAGTGGCCGCCACAAAGCTGTACCGCTCACATCATCACCCCGAACCGATGACGGTGGCACAAACCGGCCCGTGCCGCATGCCCGGCGGCTCGCATCTGCGGCCCGGCTCCGGATCGTTTTTCCGTCGCCCTGGCCGTGCGGGCCTGCTGTCGGACGTGGCCGAGGATCAGTGAGCAGACCGCGTCACGGTGGACTCTCCAGCTCCTCAGCGTCGGCCGGTCCGGATGACGGCTGAGGCGTAGCGGGTTTCTCGGCGACGACCAGCGAGTTGACCACCTCGGTGTAGGGGTTCAGCACGGCCAGTAGGCGAAACCCGGCCAGATCGTTGAGGGTCAACGGTGGGTAGAGCAACGTCCGCAGCAGGCGGGCGCTGCGCGCGAGCAACAGCGCTCCGGGTCTCATGTGCTGGTAGAGGTGCTTGATCACCCGTGTCTTCTGCTCCGGTTGCGGTCCGACCATGGCCGCAAGACACACCATGTCGTAACCGGCAATGTCGGTGCAGTCGAGCACGTCGGCACACCGGAAACGCACGGCACCGACTTGCAACACATCGGCCAGCCGGGCGGCCAGCCGGATGGCCTCGGGGTCGACGTCGATGTTGTCGATCTTGGTGTGGCCGTGCTGGCTGGCGAGCAGCAGCGAGGTCAGCGGTAGCGGACCCGCGCCCACGAACAGCACCCGACGCGGTAAGCGTCCGGTGACTCCGAGCACGGCATGATGTTCCAGACGAGTTAGCTGCTCGTAGTTGGCGAAGTAGGGGAACTCGCGCAGCTCCTCCTGCGGATCGCGACTGGCAATGATCCGCCGCGTCCACGAACGTTCGAGCTCAGATTCGCCCGCTGCGCATAGGCTGCGCAGCCCCGGGATGATGCGAAGGATGTCGGAGTTCGCCAGAATCTGCCGGGCGAGCTGGTCGTCTTCCGGGTGGGTGGCCAATATGACCAGCTCGCTGAACACCGCGTTGGTGCGAGCGTTGGGCGACAGGGTGGGCAGCGCCGACAGGTCCTGGTGCAGCCGGAGGAGATCAACGATGAATGCCGAGTGCCGCCACTGCGCCGATCCCGCCGGCCAGGCGTTCATCGAAACCGCCGGAGAAACGTCGGACTTGCCGTCGCCCGGTAGGTCGGACGGTATCGAGCTCGGGAAGTCGGGCGGCGTCGAGCTCGAAGTAAACGGTGTCCCAGGCATCCGGGCGAGCGTCGTAAACCTCCACAGCGGCAGGGTAGGCCCGCCGGAAGTCCAGGGCGCCGGGCGAGGAGGCGTCGGTGTGCAGGCACACCACTGTGTACCCGCCCGGACCGAGGGCCCACTGGGCGGCGGCAGTAACCAGCGCGCGGCCCGCCCCGCGGCGCCGCCGTTCCCGCACGATCTACACCCGCGTCAACTGGCCGGTCTGCTGCGCTGCGTAGCGGCGACTCAACCACGCAGGCGAGGGTGGGCTGGCCGGACCGCCCGGCTTGACGGTGGTGGTCCCGGCGAACGCCCCGCCGGAGTTATCTCGCCGACCTCAGTAGCGATCTGAAGTCGGCGACTGGCCCGAGGTGCGTCAGCTTGTCGGGGTTGACGATCGAGCTGATGCTTGTGATCTGGCCGCCGGTGATATCGAGCGCCAACACGCCGATCAGCCGCTGCTGTCCGTCGAGATAGAGCGCTCCCGGACCGCCGTTGACCTCGACGGGGCGCAACGACACGCCCGGAAGGCGAGCGGCCAGGCGGACCCAGTTGATCAGCGTGCGTGCGACACGGTTGCGCCCGCGCAGCGCCCGCGCGAGCGCGGGAACCTTGCCGCCGCCGTCGCCGGTCAGCTCCACGTCGTGAGCGAGCAGCGCCTCGAGCCCAGCGAGATCGCCTTGCTCGGCGGCCGCGAAGAAGCGTTGTGCCAGCTCGTCGCGCTGCTCGCGCGTTGTTTGGAAGCGGGGCCGGCGCTGCTCGACATGGCGTCGGGCGCGGGTGGCGAGCTGGCGCACGTTGTCCTCGCTCTTGCCGACGATCGCCGCGATCTCCGGATACCCGTAGTCGAACACATCGTGAAGCAGCAGCACGGCTCGCTGCTCAGGCGAGAGGCTCTCCAGCAGCACCAGCATGGCCAGCGACAGCGAGTCGGCTGTCTCAGCGTGCCGGGCCGGATCATCGTGGCCGTCGGTGATGATCGGCTCTGGTAGCCACTCGCCGACATAGCGCTCGCGGCGGGCGCGCGCGGAGCGCAGCTCGTTGATCGCTAGCCGAGTGGTCACGGTGGCGACGAACGCGCGCGGCGATGCGATCTGCTCGCCGGCATCAAGCGCCTGATGCACCCGCAGCAGCGCTTCCTGCACCACGTCCTCGGCCTCGGAGACGCTGCCGAGCATCCGGTAGGCGATCGCGAACGCGACCGGCCGCAGCTCGCCAAGCAGTCGCTCGCGATCGGTCATGCCGCCGCGAACCCCTGCCGCCAGCTCGGGTGCGCCGGGCACCACGCCAGCTCGCGCTTGGCCTTTGCGTTCGACGCGCCGCGGGCGTCGGTCATCATCACCACGCCGGCCTCCCCGGCGAACAGCCGCCCAATGAACCGCGGCACGTGCATCGGCTTCTTGGCGCCGAGCTCCTGTGCCAGCGCCGGCAGCCACTCGGCGACCGGTGCGGGGTCATCGTCGACCACGTTGTAGACACCGCGACTGCCGTGCGCGACGGCCGCCACCGTCGCCTCCGCCGCGTCGGCGATGTGGATGAAAGACCACACCCAGCCACCGTCGCCGACCAGCGGAAACTTGCGCCTACGGACCAGCTCGAACTGCTCCCCACCTGGCGCCATCGACGTGCCTGGCCCGTAGAACGCGCCGTAGCGCAGCACAATCCCCTCGGTCCACCGCGCACCCAGGACCGCTTGCTCGAGGTGTCGAATCGCGGCCAGAGTTTTGCGCATCTCGCGCGCGGGCGCGGGATCGAGCGGGTCCTCCTCGCTCTTCACCGGCCCGTCAGTGCGCACGTACGGCCACGCGCCGTAGCTCTGCGCCACAAACCGCCGCACCCCCATCGCCTGTCCGGTCGACAGCAGGTGATCCGTCCCTTCGGTGCGCAGGCGGTTGGTCAGCGCGAAATCGCGATCGAAGTGACGCGGGTCAAGCGACCCGATCGCGGTCAGCTGATGGACGATCACGTCCGGCCTCGCCCCGCCCACGGCCTCCGCGACCTGATCGGCATCAAGCGCGTCCGCGACCACCGGAACAGCACCCAGCTCGTAGAGCATCGCCTGCTTTGACTCGCTGCGCGTCATGCCATGAACCTCATGACCC
>JAICHZ010000342.1 GCA_025924655.1 Pseudonocardiaceae bacterium
CAGGGTGTGGGCGACGTCGGCGGTGACCGGGCCCCACCCGGCGACCTCACCGGGATAGCGGTCGCGGCCCAGCAGCGTCGACAGTGCTACCCGCAGCTCCACCCCCACCCGCCGCGCCGGTGGTGCTGGCGCCGGGCCACCAGCGGTGGGAACCTCATCGAGGGAAGTTGCCGCGCAGCCCCCACTTCTATCGGCGACGGCCACATCCCCGACCGAGTTATCGCCGTTGGTCGTCGACGGCCCCGGCGGATCATCGGGGGTGTCGATGTCGGTGTCGGTGTCGCCGGTGTCGTCGGTGTTGGTGGTGGCGCGGGACAGCAGGTCGGTGATGATCTGGTCGCGGGTGCGGTGCTGCCAGCGGCCGTCGAGCAGACCGAGGTAAAGGTCAGCGCGTAGCGGACCGATCCGGCCGGGATGCCCGGCGCGTTTGGCTGCCCGGGCGAGTTCCTCGACGTGCGCGCACGCCGCGGCGGCCTGCTCTAGGGGCAACGCCGAGCCGGTGACGGTGGCGGTGCCGTCGTCGTTGAGGTACCCGATCACATTGCGCTCGCGGACCGCGGTGGCATACCGGCGCGCGGCCCAGTCCGGGTCCAACGCGATGGCCAGCTTTTTGATCCGGGCGGCGAGCTCACCGGTGGTGAGTCTGCTGGCCCGGGGCACCAGCCGCGCGCACACCAACCCGGTTTGCTCCGGGGTCAGCCCAGCGCATAGGTCCGCGAACACCCAGGCCTTGCTCCGGCAGATCCGGCCGGTGTCTAGCGCGGTGAACACCGCGGGCATCCGCAGTATCAGGGTTTCGGCGAAATCGTGTTCGCGCTCAGCGGCGCGGCGGTCCAGGCCAGCGCGGCCCGGATCTCATCGGCGGCATACGGTGGCGACTGCGTCAACCGGGCCACCTCACCAGGACCGGCGTCCGGGTCACACAATCCGATTTCCACCATGGTGGCCAGCAATCGAGCCTGCTCATGAGATAACTGCCGGGCCCGGGCCCGCAGTACCTCTACCGCATCCGCACCGGTCACTGCATGAATATCGATCCCGGCCAGCAGCGCACCCAATGCAGGGCCCGGCACCATCTCAGCCAGACCCTCGGGAATCACCTGCCGCACCATCACAATCGAAACGCTACAAGACAGGTCTGACAGTCTCGGCCGACACAAAAGCAAGCTATTGGGCCACGCCAGGAGCTAATCGCAACGCGCGGGTTTGTTCGGCGCGGGCAGCGAGCTGGTCGTCGTCGGGATAGTCCACACCGACGAGGACCAGGCCGTGTGCGGGTGCCACCGCCACGTCGCTGACCCGGGTGTTGTGGCGCAGCAGGCCAGCGGGCCAGTCCAGTGGGCGCCGACCCTCTCCGACCGCTAGCAACGCGCCGACCAGGCTGCGCACCATCGAGTGGCAGAACGCGTCTGCGGCGACATGCGCGACCAGCAGGTGCGGTTCGTCGCGGGTCCATTCGAACCGCTCCAGCGCGCGTACCGTGGTCGCGCCGTCCCGGCGGCGGCAGAACGCCGCGAAGTCGTGCTCACCGAGCAGCAATCTGCTTGCCGCGTTCATCGCAGCGTCGTCGAGCGGTCTTGGGTGGCTCAGCGTGTCGTACCGGCGCAGCGGCTCAACGCCCCACGGCGCGTCGCAGATCCGGTACCGATAGTGCCGCCGCAGCGCGGAGAACCGAGCGTCGAAGGTGCGTGGCACCTGCCGAACCGAGAGCACCCGAACATCCGGTGGCAGCAACCGAGCCAACCGGTGGGCAAGCTGGTCGGGCGGCAGGGTCTCGGGCGGCACGTCGAGGTGCGCAACCTGCGCGGTGGCGTGCACGCCGGCATCGGTGCGCCCCGCAACGGTGAGGTTAGCGTCGATCCGCGCGACGGTCGCCACAGCGCCCTCGACAACCCCCTGGACCGTGCGTTGCTCGGGTTGCCGGGCCCATCCGGAGAAGCCGGACCCGTCGTAGCTGATATCCAGCCGGTAGCGCAGGAGCCCACCATCCCCAGTGGGGACAGCGGGCTCCTGCGGTGCGTCGCTCAGACTCAGGATCAGTCCTCGTCCTCCGGCTGAGCAGCCGACGGCGTCACTTCCCCAGCCGGCGTCTCTTCAGCGGAGCTGTCCGCCTGCTTAGCCTTTGGCCGGGGCTTGAAGGCTCTGCGCTGGACTTCCTCGACCTCAGCCGCGGTGCGCTCGGTGACCAGCGCGATGATCGCCATCGGCGCGTTGTCGCCCTTGCGTGGCAAGGTCTTGACGATCCTGGTGTAGCCACCCGGCCGGGTTACGAACTGCGGACCGATCTCCGCGACCAGCTTGTGCACCACGTCCTTGTCGCGGATCACCCGCATGATCTCGCGGCGGTTGTGCAGGTCCCCTATTCGGGCCTTACTGATCAACCGCTCGGCGAACGGGCGCAGCCGCTTCGCCTTGGCCTCGGTCGTGGTAATCCGGCCGTGGGTAAACAGCGATGTCGCCAAATTGGCCAGCATCAACCGTTCATGGGCCGGCGACCCACCGAGCCGGGCACCCTTCGTCGGCGTTGGCATTATGGTTCCCTTCGGTTGCCCCGTGAGTGCTTAGAGCTGTTCGGTTTCGGCGTAGTCGTGGCCATCGTCGGAGCCGTAATCGGGGCCGTTGTCAACACCGTTGTCGCTGGCCTCGCCCCACCCGTCGATCGAGTATTCTGCCGCCACCGCCGAGGGGTCGAATCCGGGCGGGCTGTCCTTGAGCTGCAGACCCAGACCCGCCAGCTTCAGCTTCACTTCGTCGATCGACTTGGCACCGAAGTTGCGGATGTCCAGCAGATCCGCCTCGCTGCGGCTGACCAGCTCGCCGACGGTGTGAATGCCCTCCCGCTTGAGGCAGTTGTAGGACCGGACGGTGAGGTCCAGGTCCTCAATCGGCATGGCGAATGCCGCAATCGTGTCCGCCTCGGCCGGTGAAGGACCGATTTCGATGCCTTCAGCCTCGACGTTGAGCTCGCGGGCCAGGCCGAACAACTCCACCAGAGTGCGCCCGGCCGAAGCCAGCGCGTCCCGCGGGGTCAGTGACGGCTTGGTTTCCACGTCCAGGACCAGCTTGTCGAAGTCGGTCCGCTGCTCGACCCGGGTGGCTTCGACCTTGTAGGTCACCTTCAGCACCGGTGAGTAGATGGAGTCAACCGGGATCCGGCCGATCTCGGCGCCGGACGCCTTGTTCTGCACCGCGGGCACATAACCGCGGCCCCGCTCCACGATCAGCTCGATCTCGAGCTTGCCCTTGCCGTTGAGGGTGGCGATGTGCAGATCGGGGTTGTGCACGGTGACACCGGCCGGCGGCACGATGTCGCCCGCGGTGACGTCACCCGGCCCCTGCTTGCGCAGGTACATCGTCACCGGCTCATCCTCCTCAGAGCCGACCACCAGCTCCTTGAGGTTGAGGATGATGTCGGTGACATCCTCCTTGACGCCCGGCA
>JAICHZ010000343.1 GCA_025924655.1 Pseudonocardiaceae bacterium
GCTGTGCCGCCTGGTGAGCGCGACGAGGTAACAGCAGCTCTCACGGGTCGGGTTGATGAACGAGCATGGTGCGGGTGGCCCGAGCTGGAGGCAGTCGCCAGCATCGAGCTCGTGCTCGGTGTCGCCTTCGCGGAAGCGCAGGTGTCCTTCAAGCATCCAGATCTGCTGGTGGATGAAGGCATAGGCGTCGGCGGGGTAGGAGACCTGCGCCCCCGCGGGCAGATCGACCTCGACGAGCTCGAGCGGCCCGCCGGTGGCCGCCCTTGCCACCTTTGACGATGTCGGGATGGCCTACCCGCTTTGACCGGCGATCGCATTGTTGAAATCCTCATGTCAGCCGCTCTTGTGAGCCCCGAGATTGTCAGGGGTGGGTGCGACAATGGTGGAGTGACAGAGACGCAGCTGGAACCGAGGCAGGGAATAGCTGCTTGCCTCGACCAGTGGCGGCGCTCGATCGTCGACTGTGATGATGCGGGGTTGCCGGATCAGGTCCGCGATATTGAGTCGGTGTCGCGGATGGTGTATTCGGTGATGCTCGATGCGGTCGTGGAGTTGGAATCCCGCAACATTGCGGTCACCGCCGGGTTCCGCAACACCAAACAGCTCCTCGCCGGGATGCTGAACCTGTCACCCACCGAGGCCGGCTCCCGAGTCACCCACGCCATCCAACTCGCTTCGCGCCGTGCGCTGACCGGTGAGGTCCTCGCCCCGGTGCTGCCGAACACCGCTGCGGCGTTGGCCGTGGGGGAGATCGGTCCGGCGCAGGTGCGGGTGATCACCGAGACGATGAGTGCGATCCCCACCGATGTCAGCGCCACCGACCGCGACGCGGCCGAAGCGGAACTGGCTCGGCATGCCCGGTCGTTTAACTCCACGTCACTGCACCGGATCGGTCAGCACATCCTGGCCCACCTCGACCCCGACGGTCCGGAGCCCCGTGACGAGCCACACCCAACCCCCGCTGCGGGGGAGTTGCGGTTGTGGGACCGCCGCGACGGGCGGCTCGGGCTGGAGGGATACCTCGAACCCGAACACCGTGCCGCGTTCCGGTCACTGATCGACCAACTCGCCGCACCCCGACCCGCCACCGATGCCATCCCCGACGAGCGCACCACCCCGCAACGCAATGCCGATGCCCTGCTGGAGATCTGCGGGCTGGCCCGCGCCGCCCAGGACTGCCCCAGCACCGCCGGGGAACCCCCGCATCTGACCGTCACGATTGACTGGGACGCGTTGCGCACCGGCCTCGGGATCGCGACCCTCGATTACGGGACGCACATCAGCGCCGCGCAGGCCCGCCAGTGGGCCTGTGACGCGAAAATCATCCCCGTCGTCCTGGGCGGCAAATCCGAACCCCTCGACGTCGGCCGGGCCATGCGCACCGTCCCGCTGTCCATTCGCCGTGCGCTAGTTGCGCGAGATCGCGGATGTGCTTTTCCCGGGTGCGATCGGCCACCGGGAATGTGTCAGGCGCACCACGCGCGGCACTGGATCGACAATGGTGAAACCAGCGTCAAAAATTGCGTCCTACTATGTGAAGTCCATCACCGGCACGTGCACCACACCGGTTGGGAAATCCTCATCCATCACGGCCACGTGGAATTCATCCCGCCCGCGATCCTAGACCCCACTCGGACACCACGGCACAACCCACTCCGCTGCTAAGGCTTAGTAAGTATCGGTATCAGGGACGGGACGTCGTAAATCGTACCGTGAGATCCACTGTCTACGGGCGGTAGCGTGACGGGGTCTCCCCGGCAAGCCAACTCAGCACAGATCCCGGAAGCTGCTCACGACCGTGCCTGAACCCCACGACCGCCAGCCCCGACCAGCGCTGTTGCCGCTACGCGGCCGGGTGGCTTTGGTGACCGGCGCAAGCCGCCGTGCCGGAATCGGACACGCCATCGCACGCCGGCTTGCTGCGCTGGGCGCCAGCCTGTTTCTGCACCAATACACCCAGCCAGACCACGATCAGCCAGGGGGAGCCGACCCCGAAGGCCGGCGCGCGGTCATCGACAGCGTCACCGACGTGCTGGCCGAGACCGCGGTCCTCCACCACGACGAGCTCGACCTCGCCGACCCCCACGCACCGCACCAGCTGATCACCACCGCAGCCAGAGCGCTCGGACACCTCGATATCCTCGTGTGCAACCATGCCCGCAGCGGCGGCGACGGGCCGCTCGGCGCACTCGATGCGGACATGCTCGACACGCACTGGACCGTCAATACCCGCTCAACCATCTTGCTGGCCCAAGCCTTCGCCGCGCAGCACGATGGCCGACGCGGCGGCCGGATCATCTTCATGACCTCCGGGCAAGACCTCGGTCCGATGCGCGGGGAAGTGGCCTACGCCGCGAGCAAAGGCGCGCTCGCCTCCATCGCCCGCACCCTGGCCGACCACCTCGCCGACCAGTCGATCACCCTCAACACCATTAACCCCGGTCCGGTGGACACCGGCTACGCACCACCCGAGGTCCGCGAAGCCCTCCGCCACCGCTTTCCCCAAGCACGCTGGGGCGACCCCGACGACCCCGCCCGGCTCATCGCCTGGCTGGCCACCGACGACGCAGCCTGGGTCACCGGACAAACCATCAACACCGAAGGCGGCTTTCGGCGGTGGGACTGACCCCGCTGAGTGCTGCGGCCGCGCTGGCCACGGGTCGATCGGATCATTACCGTTCGGGTTAACGATCTCGGCGCGGAGGTGGCAGTGATGGCTGTCGGTTTCCTGGCCCGGTCTCGCATCGTCGCACCCGCTGGCTGGAGTCGCTGGCTGGTCCCCCCGGCGGCGCTGTCGGTGCATTTGGCGATCGGCCAGGCGTACTCGTGGAGCGTGTTCAAGCCGGCTCTAGAGAAGTCCCTGGGGATCAATGGGACGCTCTCGGCGATCCCCTTCGAGCTGGGCATCGTCATGCTCGGGGTGTCCGCGGCACTGTTCGGCACCCGGGTCGAGCGCAATGGGCCGCGGTGGGCGATGTTCGTTGCGACGTGCTGCTTTTCCTCCGGCTTCCTCGTCTCAGCGCTCGGGGTGGTCACCCGGCAGTACTGGCTGGTCATCCTCGGCTACGGCGTGATCGGTGGCATCGGGCTGGGCATCGGCTACATCTCCCCGGTCTCCACCCTGATCAAGTGGTTCCCCGATCGCCCCGGAATGGCCACTGGAATCGCCATCATGGGTTTCGGCGGCGGCGCGCTCATCGCCTCGCCGTGGTCCGCGCAGATGCTCAACGCTTTCGGGGTGACCGCCGCGGCGGCGGGCCAGGGCACCACCGGGATCGCCAAGGCCTTCCTCATCCACGGACTGGTCTACGCGGTGTTCATGTCGATGGGATGGCTGCTCGTGCGGGTGCCGGCGGAAGGCTGGAAACCGGCCGGGTGGGACCCCTCAACCGTTGCGTCCAGGGCGTTGGTCACCACTGCGAACGTCTCGGCCCGCAA
>JAICHZ010000344.1 GCA_025924655.1 Pseudonocardiaceae bacterium
CTCGGCGGCCTTCTCCGACAATCCGGCGTCGCTGGCGGTCAGCCGCAAGGTCGGCTACACCGACAATGGCACCGTCCGTGTACAGCGGCGCCCCGGCGAGGTCGCGTTCAGTCGCAACCTCCTGCTCACGCGTGACCGATTGATACGCGCAGAACAACCGCTACGAGTGGAGGGAATCGCACCGCTCCGCGCCGCCATCGGCCTACCCGAGGTGCCTTAGCGTTGCCTTTCGAGACACGACGCGACGACGCTCATAGCGGCCGTTCGGGGCTGCGTCAGATGCCGTTGCGCTGCGATCCGCGATAGGCGTTCAAGAAGACCCGACCGACGAGAGCGATTACGGCAAAGAGGCAGACCGCCGTGAGGCCGATACCTCCCCGGATGAACGCGGCCCCAACGCCCACCGCAAGGAACACGGCGGCTGCGAGAAGTCGAACCGTCGGCGTGCGAAGCCGCAACCGTGGCTTGCGGCTCCCCTTGCCGCTGGTCGACTCCTCTTTCACGCGCCCGAAGCCAGCCCCGCACCGGGGCATTGTGGCTCTGAGCGGCTCTTCAGGGTCGCTGAGCGCAACGGATCAGAGTGAGTAAGCGGTAGTGGTGTTCGCCGGTCGGTCAGGCTGCTTCGCGAGGCGGCCGTCACCGAAGCGGCGCCACAGCACGCTGTGCCTGTCACGGAACTCGACCCACTCGACGTACCGGTTCATCGCTGGGTCAGCAGCGTGGCGGCTGCCCTGCGTCGGTGACATCTCGGTTGGGACCGGCACGCGGAAGCTTGTAAGTCCAGGTGGCACCACCCCAACTTGCCGCCACAGGTACTTCTTGAAGTACTCCTGCGCTCCGTCGTCATCCACGAAGTCGCCTCGGGCCAACCACACGGGCCCCCACGGCTCCGGGAGCTGCAGCGACACCTCATACAGGCAATCGTGAGAGTTGTTCGACAGGACTATGCGCGTGGAGTACTCCGGGTCGTACTGGATGTCCGCTGCATCCGCGAACGGCCGGACGGGAAGGTCTCCCATGGCGCCTGCGATGTCGGTCCACCACGTGACGCTTTCAGCGTGACCACGCTCATCTCGCAACCACTGCTCGTGCTTCTCTTCTAGTTCAGCGGATCGCTCCGCACGAAGCCTATTGCGGTCGCTTGCGAGGGCCCTGAGCGCGAAGAAGGCGGCACTCACTGTACCTAGTGCGATCACCCAGTTGGGCACCGCCGCTCCCCAGTCCATGGCCGGGAAGCGTGCCATCTGCGGGAGACAGTTCCTACCGAAGGACAAGAGTGGGTGGGCTCGCTCTGACTCAGATCGCAGCGGTAGACGTCGAGGCGACGGTGGTTCCAGAAGCCGTCTTCGGAGTCGCTCAGAGCGGCTCTCCAGGGCTGCGCAACAAGCACGATGGCCGCCAACGGCGAAAGCTGGAAACCGCCGAGGTCACGCTCGCCGGCGGTGCGAAGCCGCGAACGTCCGCGCCGAACCGGTGCTCAGCAACCCAATCGGAACCGCCGCGGCCACCAGAATCGCCGCCCCGATCAGGTTGCTCCGCGTGGTCGCTGTTCCCACGAGGTCGACCACCTCGCCGATCGACCCGAACACGAGCACGGCCAGCAAAGGCACGAGCGTCCAGGCGAACGAGCCGCGCCAGGTACGCACAGCCCCACCGATCAGGAGAGCGGCGCCGGCGCACCCCAGTACACCGACGAAGACCATTCCCTTAGCAGCATTTCGGTCACCCCAGCCGCCCGTCCCGAACAGCACTGCCAGCGCTGCGAATCCGAACCAGAGCAGGCCCAGGGAGTACACGGCGGAAAGCACGGCCGCCACGGCAACGACGACAGGCCTCGGCGGCGATGGGTGGCTCACCCCTGAGATATCGGCAGGTACGCCCCCGACGCCGAGCCCTCCTCGCAGCGTTGCACCGCTCAGAGCGGGCCATCAGCGCCAGCTGCTGTTGCCGGGTACGAGATGGAAGTCTGGACGGGTGATCGACGTCCAAGCAGGAATCGACGAGCTCGACATCGAGGAGGTGCTTGCTAGGCCCCTGATGGCGCACCTGGCGACCAGCTCCCTTGATGGACCTCGTGATTCGCCCGTCTGGTTCCTCTGGGAGGACGGCGCGGTATGGCTGATCGGAAACCACCGGGATAGCTTCCCGCGCCGCGTCGAACAGGACGGTCGTTGCGCGATGGGCATCGTCGACTTCGACCTGTCCCGGGGCGTACTGCTGCACGTCGGCATGCGCGGCCTCGCTGAAGTCGTCCCTCTGGACTCCGGCCGTCTCTACCGACTGTTGAGTCGGTACCTGGGAGCCGATAAAGGCCGGTGGAACGCTGACTTCCACCGCACGGTGATCGACCACCTCGACCTGATGGTTCGATTCGTCCCGTCTTCGATCGTCACGCGCGACCAGTCCTACTTCGCGACGCCCTAACTTGGCGGGCCTTCTCTGATCGCCCCACAAGGCGTCCCTGAAGTCGCCGTCTGGTCGCCCAGAGCGGCCCTTCAGACATCCCACGTTGGTAAGCGGTCAAGCGGCGGCTTGGTGGGTTTCGGTGTGCCAGGCGATGGCCTCGTCGTAGTGGATGTGGTGACGCAGGCAGCCGTGAAGGATGCCGACGAGGCGGTTGGCCACCGAGCGCAGCGCCTGGTGGTGGGTGGCGCCGCGGGCGCGTTGGCGGTCGTAGTAGGCGCGGGCGCCGGGTGAGGCGCTGATCGCGGTGAAGGCCTGCAGGTAGAGGGCGTCGGCCAGCCGCCGGTTGCGGGCGTAGCGGGCCAGCACGGTGCGCCGCAGGCCGGAGGCGCGGGTGATCGGTGCCATGCCGGAGTAGTTCTTGCGGGCCTTGGGGTCGGCGTAGCGGGCGGGATCGTCTCCGAACTCGGCGAGCACCCGGGCGCCCAGAACCGTCCCGAGGCCGGGCTGGCTCAGGTAGATCTCAGCGTCCGGGTGCTGGCCAAAACCCGCCTCCACCTCGCCGCGCAGCGTCTCGATCTGCACGACCATCGCGTCGATCACAGCAACCAGCGAGCGCACCGAAGCGGCATAGGCGCCGACCACGCCCGGATGGGCCTGCAGTTGCGGGGCGCGCAGCGCGGCCTGGATCTGCTCGGCTGATCCCTCGATGCCGCGCTGCCGGCCGGCCCGCCGCAGCGCCGCGGCGATCTGGCTACGGGAGAGCCGCCGACCGGCCTCCGGGGAGGGCGCGAGCGCCAGCACCGCCAGCGCCCCGCGGCCGGCCAGCTCGTCGCCGAAGGCGGCCAGTGCGCCCGGATAGAACTCCCGCAGCATCGAGCGCAGCGCGTTGGCCTGCCGCTGCCGCGCCCAGATCAGCGACTGGTGGGTGCGGGCGAGCACCTTCACGTGCTCGGCGATCGGCGAGTCACCGGCGACCGGCCGGTGATGGGCCCGGTCCAGACGCACCAG
>JAICHZ010000345.1 GCA_025924655.1 Pseudonocardiaceae bacterium
CCCGCGACGAGCCTTCAGTCCACACCGCCACCTACGTCGCCGCACCGCCTACTTCAGCACCGCCACCCGCCAACCCGGCCCGTCAGCCATCAAACGCTGACGACGGCTCACAATGACGGCGGCGAGTAGGTGTAGGCCATTGTCAGTTGCGCGGGGTCTGTTGCATCGGTGGTGGGCAAGATCCGGGCAGGCTGTGATGATGCGTCCTCGTCCTGCTCGAGGGTCAGCATCACGATCCAGCTTTGCTGGATTCCGGTTTCCGCAGGATGTCATCATGATCGCAGTGCGCTGGTACCTGCGCTACGGCCTGTCCTACCGCGATGTGGAGGAGCTGCCGAGCAGTACGGGAATAATCCGATCGAGTCCGATCATGGACGGCTCAAGTCTCGACTCAGGCCCATGCGTGACCTCAAACGGCTCCACTCGGCCCGCGTGATCAGCGCCGGACACGCATTCGTCCAAAACATCCGCCGCGGCCACTACGAACTCAGCGTGGAACTCCACCCACAGCATCGGCTCCCAGCGGCCTTCACCGAACTCGCCCTCGCCATCTGACCGGGGCGCCACCCCGCGCAGCCGTACCCGCCTCCCGTCAACGCAACAATGCCCAAGAAGGGACTTTCGGCTCGCTACTTGTGGACTTTGGGGGGGACTCCGAACCTATGGACCAAAGCAAAATCTATGGTGTCGACCAAGAAAGGCGCTGTTATGAGACGACAGCATCTGCCGTTCTACGCGATCGCCACGGCGATCGTCACTGTGGGACTGGTGGCCTTCGGCCTTCCAGTCTCGAGTTCGTTCCTTCTGGCTTTCGTGCTCGTGTGCCCGCTGATGATGCTGTTCATGATGCGCGGCATGCACGGCGGAAGCGGCCAGGGCGGCTCAGATCGGCCCGGTCGCCCCACGGAGGATCGCGATCACAGCTTCCGGCTAGGCCGACAGTAGCCCAGTCGGCCAGCGCCGCCCGTTGAGATGAGATAAGGAGTCGAAATGATGTTCTGGTATGGCTACGGGATGAACGGCTGGGGATACGCGCTGATGACGATCAGCATGGTGCTGTTTTGGGGGCTGGTGATTTTCGGTGTGGTCGCCCTGGTTCGTTACCTTGCCCGCGGCGACCTGCCGACCACGACCCGGCTCACGCCCGAGCAGCTCCTGGCCGACCGATTCGCCTCCGGCGAGATCGACGAGCATGAGTATCACCACCGCCTGGACGTGCTGCGAGCTGGATCTCGACCACTGGCCAAATCCTAAGTCGACGGTGTGGGCACGCAGGGCTGCCCGGAACAGACCCATACCCCTGCGAGTATTTCCGTTCCTGGCGAGTGGCGAGTGGACGGACCGTGTGTGGCTGGTTTGCTGGAATCCACCGGCGTGTGCCGGGCGTGTAGGGGCATCAGCGCTGGGGTAAGGGGTGGTCAGCGTGCCGATAACCATCACCACCGCGCCTCGGCTCTGTCGGTGGGTGGCGGTGCTGGCCCTGGGCCTGGGCCTGGTGGCAATGCACCATCTCGTCGGCACCCACGCCCACTCCGGCAGCTCCCAGGACAGCTCGACCGGCATGGCGATGCTGGCCACGCCGGCCGAGAGCTGCTGCACCACCTCAGCTGATGTCGCCGCGATGCCCGCACAGCCAGGTTCGGACGACGGCCTGATGCTGCACCTGTGCCTAGCGGTACTCACCGGGCTGGTGCTGCTGACGGGGCTGGGCCTGGCGTGGCGGCCAGCCCAGGCACCCGAACCCGGCCCGCCTAGCGGTGCAGTGGGCGAGAGAGCCGGCCGTCAACGAGCCCCGCCGACACCGCTGCGACTCGCCCAACTCGGGGTCCTTCGGCTGTGACCGGCGGTGCTTCGCGTCCCACCGACGCGATCACCTCAATCCCGCCCGCCACAGCGTTCTCACCCGTGCCCGCAGCACGGGACTCAACGAAGGAGACCGATCCAACATGCGTATCCACCGCGTTGCCGGCGTGCTCGCCGCAGCGGCCGCCGCCGGGGGCCTACTCGCCGGTTGCGGCACCAACACCCGCCCCGCCACCACACCACCGCCGGCCGCGAGCAGCACACCGGCCACCGGCCAGCAGCAACACAACCAGGCCGACGTCGTGTTCCTCCAGAACATGATCCCCCACCATGCCCAGGCCATCACGATGTCGCAGATGGCCCGCAACCGGGCGGCCTCACCCCAGGTGAAGGATCTCGCCGCCCGGATCGAGGCCGAGCAGGGCCCGGAGATCCAGCAGATGCGCGGCCTACTTACCGCCTGGGGCACCCCCGCCCCGGCCACCCCCGGCGGCATGGGCGGCATGCGCGGTATGGGACAGGGTCAGATGCCCGGGATGATGAGCGGCACCGGGTTCGACCGGATGTTCCTCCAGATGATGATCGTCCACCACCAGGGCGCGGTGGACATGTCCCAGACCGAGCTGGCCCAGGGCAGCAGCCCGGCCGCCCGCCAGCTCGCCCAACAGATCATCAACGCGCAGCAAGCCGAGATCCGCGAGATGCAGACCCTGCTTCAGCAGATTTGACCGGCACGACCAGCGGGTGGGCTGCGGCAGCACTGTCGCGGCCCACCCGCCGACCAACGATGATCGCCACTTCTCAGTGCCGGGTGGCGCCAGCGGGTTGGTGGGACACGACCGCTGCAAGGTGCCCGCCGCGGCCGGCGGACCCATGTCCGGCCGAGCCGGCCCTAACTATAGGGGTAGGGGGGCTGCTGGAGTCCCGTAATCAGCCAGCTGAGTGCTCGGCGCGGACGGCCGCGTCGTCGTGTTCACAAGGACTGTCGGTAGCCGAAGAATTCGTGGTCTTGGTTGTAGCCGCCGAAGCCGCTGCCGATGTCGGCGAAGCTGGTGACGAACTCGATGTCCCTGATCCATTTGACTTGTTTGAAGCCGAGTTCGATTTCGTTGCGCAGCCGCAGGGGTGCGCCGTGGCCGTAGGTCAGCGGCTCGTCGTTCATGTCGTAGGCGAGCATGCAGAGCCGGCTGCGCATGTGCTCGATGGGATGGGCGTCGTAGTAGGTGCCGCCGTCGGCGCCCTCGCCCAGGGAGTAGAACACCACCCACCGGGCCTGTGGGTCGGGCGCAACCAGGTCGATGATCGTCGACATGGACACGCCGCGCCATTTTGCGACGCCGGACCAGCCCTGGATGCAGAAGTGTTGGGTGATCTGTTCGTGGGTTGGGAGCTTTTTCAGGTCGTCGAGGGACAGCTCGACGGGGTGGGTGACCAGTCCGCCGATGCGGAGGCGGTAGTCGGCGAAGTTGTTGGCGGCCAGGGCCTGGTACTCGGGTGAGTCGGGGTAGCGGCCGTTGTGCCAGAAATAGGGGATGTCTTTGTCGGTGTATGCGCCCGGGGTGACGTCGACGTGTTCGAACAGGTGCTGGACCGGGCCGATGAGGG
>JAICHZ010000346.1 GCA_025924655.1 Pseudonocardiaceae bacterium
GTAGGGCCCGCAGGTCAACTGGTAGGCAGTGAAGTCGAACACCCGGGTGATCCGGCAACTACAGGACGCCAAAGATGATCGTGTGCATGGATCAGCGCGCAGCACTCGACGACCTGGCCGTCGGGGTGGCGAGGGTGCCCCAGGTGCAGGCGGTTGAGTTTGTGGCGCAGGTTGCGCCAGGTATCGCCGGTGACGGGGATGAGCAGCAAACTGGTCCGCCGAACCGTTGTGAGCACCCAGCCCTCCTCTCGCTGAGCACCGACCGGGCGGAGGCGCTGGTGTAGGTCGGCCAGCAGGACGTACGACGGAGTGGACAGCGGGCGCTGGTGGGCCGCGGGTTCACCAGCGAGGTGAATACCTGGCGCGCCCGGACCCGCCCGGCGCGCCGCGCCGTCTTCACTGATGTCCAGCGCTGTTGCGCGCCACCTGCACTTGTGCATGGCCCGGTATCCAGTCAATAGGCCGACCGGGTACGTCGTGTGTGATCACCCAAACAGCGGAGTTAGGTGGCGATATGGTCGTATGACAGTGGTGTGGAGGCTCTTATGGACACCGTCGTCGTCTTGACCATCATTGGGATCATTGTGCTCGCGGCGGCCGTGTTGTCCGCGATCTGGGTTATCCGGCGGCGTCGCCGCGCCACCCTGCAGCAACGATTCGGACCCGAGTACGAGCGCGAGGTGCGCGCACGCGGCAGCGAACGTGACGCAAACCAGCACCTGGGTAAGGTCGCCGGTCGACGTGACCGGCTCGACATCCGCCAACTGGAGCCCGCGGCCCGCGACCGCTACGCCCGACGCTGGGCGGCTGTGCAGACCGAGTTCGTCGACCGGCCCGGACCTGCGTTGGATGAGGCCGACCAGCTGGTCACGGACGTGATGCGCGATTGTGGCTATCCGGTGGAGGACTTCAGTGAGCGTGCCGAGCTGGTGGCCGCGGACCACCCGCAGGTCGTGGAGCACTACCGCGCCGCACATGCCGCCCAGCAGACCTATCACGGCAACTCGGACGCCTCTGACACCGAGGAGCTGCGGCAGGCGTTCGTGCACTACCGCGCACTGTTCGACGAGCTCGTGCGGGAACAGTAAACACACGTCACGGCATCACAAAACGGAGGTTGCAGTGAATACGCCGCAGGAAGACCATGGGGAACACCAACGGCGAGAAGGTATAAGCGGGCGGGTACGCCGCTTCCTCGACACCAAGTCGAGCCGCGACCTCGACAAAGAAAATCAGGAGGTCACGACACCTGCTGATCATCAGGCCGACCCGGATCCGGCGGATCGCGGCAGTGCCATGGACCGCGCCGACGACTCTGCTCCGGCCCAGGAAAGCCAGCGCGCTCACCGGCCCGAACAGGAGAGCTACTCAGAGCCACAGGCCCCCGATGCCGGCGGACCCGGCTACGCCGAACGACCGGCGACTACCGCACCCGAGGATGCCCGACGCGAACCCAGGCTGGCGACCACTCGGGCGGAGGACTCCCGCGGCCAGTCTGGCGATCAGCTCGCTGCCCAGGGCAGTGCAGCGCGGATCGGTCTACTCAACGACGTCGCCGGCCTGCGCGAAGAGTGGCAACAAGTACAGGGCACCTTTGTCGACGATCCGCAGCGCGCGGTGCGCCAGGCCAGCGTGCTGATCGACCGGATACTGGACGAGATCCGCGTCAACGTCGACAGTATGCACCCGAGTGAGACGATGTCGACCGAGGACCTGCGGGTGAGCTTCCAGCGCTACCGCGAGTTCTTCCAACGCCTGCTATCGGCGTAATCCCGGCGATTGCACCGGGAGCCGACAGCGAACATCGCGCACCGGGCGGATTGGCCACCGATGGGCATCGCCGCAGGTGCCACCGCCAACCGCATCGCCCTGAAGGCGATGATCAAGGCTACGCAACGCAGCCGGGCTCGTCCGTGCACGTGGTGCTGCTGGGCTACATCCGGCGGTATCGCGACTGGAGAATCGCGAACAGGCCGAAGGCCACCAATCCCAGCCCGCCGCCGTGAGCAGAAACCTCCCGAACGGCTGCGCCAGAACCATCTGCAGCGCGGCGTCGAGCCCCTGCGCCTTCTGCCGGTCGAGGTCAGCGTCCCATAGCCGAGCAGGCCTCCCCCACGCCCAGGGGCCACCCCCTTGGCGATGTATCCGACTTGGCCCAATCGCGCCACGCCCTGCCGGGCAACTGGGGACATTGACGAAGTGTCAATCTCCTCTCTGAAGGATTTCTGCACACCCTTGACCATCACGGCCACGACCGAGGGGCAAGGACACCCACCCGCCGATCGTCGACGTTTCGGGGATCTCCGCTAAGAGCTGAGGGATGTCTAGAGGTTCCTGGTGTGACCGAGCGCGAGGTATCCGGTCGGTGGTGCAGGCCAGTTGGTGGATTCGCAGGTCGGGGACGAACTGGGCCAACAGCCGCCAGGGCCGGTCGAAGCCGGTGAAGTCGGTGACGAACGGCGCGTGCAGGGCGGTCACCCATGTCTGCAGTGGCCACAACCATGGGGCTGGCCATTTCCCACCGGCCGCGGCCACCGGCGCGCCGGGACGCAGATGGGCAAAGATGTGGTCCAGCGCCGCGGTGGGCTGCAACACATCGTGCACCGCGCAGAACAGGGCCGCATCCGCGGTGTACTCGATCGGCGCACACGCCACCGGTGAAGCGATCAGGCGCACGTTGTCCCAGCCGTGCTCGGCCACCCGCTCGCCGGCTACCTGGAGCATCTGCTCGGACTCCCCGGCGATCGCGTACAACCTGGGAGCGGCCGAGGGCCGGGTAGTCCCGCTCGGCCCCTCCCTGATCCGGCTTGAACTGCTGTCGTCGGTGACCAGCTCGCTGGTCCTCACCTGACTGGCGGGCAGCGGTGGTCGGTGCGCGCAACGCCAGCGAGCCGCCGACGTCATGGTCACGTGCCGATCTCAGGCGACCGGTATAGATTCCTGTTTCGGCCGCGAGCTACGCGCCAGGCCTGACCAGGTCATAGGCGAGGCTACACGCGCACCAGCAAGGCGCCCGGGTCGACGCGCATCCGCAACCCTCGTACTTCACCCACCGCGTCGCCGTCGAGTTGGGCCTGCTGTGGAGTCTCCGCGCTGATGATCACGGTGCGGCCCTGCCAGTGCTGCACTATCCGGTGGCCACGGCGGCGGCGGCCCAGCACGCGCGTGGTCACCGCCAGCCACCCGAAGATGCTTTTTGGCCCGATGGCCACCACATCCAGCAGCCCGTCGTCCACCCTGGCTGCGGGCATCAACACCAGCCCGGCGAGAAGCTTGCCGCAGTTGCCGACCACCACCGTGCGGACTCGACGGGGCGGGTCAACCCGGCCATCCACGACGAGGGTGATCGAGGCTCTCGGAGCACTCAGCGCGCGCATTCCGGAGACGAAATACGCCAACGGGCCCA
>JAICHZ010000347.1 GCA_025924655.1 Pseudonocardiaceae bacterium
CGAGACCACGGTGACCGACTCGGACAACGGGTCTTACAACGAGCACTCCCAGATCGACCAAAGCCACGTCAGCCAACACGGCCTGATCAACGTCGACCACGTCCTGAGCGACGACAACACCCACCTACACCTGCTCTAACCCCCCAGCCCACAACCGGGCTCCGCCATCCCCCGCCCCGGGATGCCGGAGCCCGGTTGTGCATCGCCCCCAGCGCCATTCGGAACCGACACGCGCCCACACGTGCCCGCAAACCGCCATCCGGAACCGAATAGCGATCGCACGGCCCGCATAGGGTGACCACATGGCTGTACGGCTTTGTGTGCAGGGTGCGAAAAGGCGACGATGGCCGCGGCGGCAGCAGTGGCCCGTGCATCGTGGGCGGGCCACTGCTGCGAGGACCAGCGGAGCTAGCCGAGGAGGCCGCTCAGAAGGCCGCCGCTGTCACCGCTGCGGTAGAAATAGTCGCGGTCATGGCGATCGTTGTAGCCGTTGTAGTAGTAGCATCCCCGGTGGTTGTAGCCGTCATAACCAAAACCGCAGCCGTGGCCAAAGTCATCGTGCCCGTTGTGGTCGCCACCCTGTGAGAAAATCGCGGAAACCCGCATGCCCGCTCCTTCGTATCGAGCGGGAGCAATGGAGCCAAACCCGGAACGATCTGGGTAATGTAGTCAGCAACGCGTGCGTGCGTGAGCCTCGACGCGCCGGCAGTGCCCCCCGGATCACAACCAGCAGCTCATCATCGACAGTCAGCAACCCCCCCCAGGTGATCCGACCCCGTCCCCTCACTCCCCGTGGTCAAATGCCTCTCGAACGTAAGCTATCGAGGGGGGGATATCAACAGTAACTTCAAGTAATACAGTGATCACGCTCCGTGATGCTGGCCACGACGTAGCCGTACGGCGACCACGATCAATACCACTGCCGCGAGCGCGCCCAGCAGGACGCTGTCGGGAACGTGGGCGCCGGCGATGATGATGACGTGCTGCACCGCAAGGGTGGTGCCGGTGCCGGTGGAGTAGAGGCCCGCAGTGCCGTCGAAGAGCAGGAACACGACCCCGACGGCGATGAACAGCAGCCCGGATACGGTGCTGGTGGTGTGCAGCCGCAGTCCGCCGATGTGGTACTCGCGTCCCCGCAGCCAGCGCCGCCGGCCCAAGTCGAAGCGCTGCCACAGCGCGGCCAGGACGAACAGCGGGGCTGCCATTCCCAACGCGTACACCGCAAGCAGCGCGGCACCGCGCAGCGGCTGGCCGCCTGCGGCGGCCACCGTGAGCACCGCACCCAGGATCGGTCCGGAGCAGAACCCGGCCAAGCCGTAGGCGGCGCCCAGACCGACGGTGCAGACCCAGCTGCCGCCGGCGGCCATCCGCTGCTGGACCCGCGCCGCCGGGCGCAGACTCCAGCCGCCGCCCAGGATCGCTACGACGCCGAATCCGACGATCATCCACCCGGCCAGCAGGATCAGCGCCTCCCGATGCAGCGTCACGACCGAGGCCAACGCGCTGGACCCGGCGCCGAGAGGGACTAGCACCGCGGCCAGTCCGAGGAAGAACACTGTGGTCCGAGCGAGTAGTTCAGTGGCCCCGGCGAACGCGTAGGCGAAAAACGACGGCAGCAGCAGCGCGCTGCATGGGCTGATCAGCGCGAGCAGCCCGCCGAGGAACGCGGCAAGGTAGCCGATGTCGAGCACGTCAGCGACCGCGGTCGCGGGCGGCGTCGATCGCCTGATGGAAGGTTGTCAGCGGCTCCGCCCCGACAATCATCTGGCCGCCGATGACGAAGCTGGGTACGCCAGTGACTCCTAGCGCCGCGCCGAGCTCACGGTCGTCGCTGACCTGCTTGGCAATCGCTGGATCGGCGTAGTCGCGCTGGAACCGGGCCAGGTCGAGCCCGACGCTGCGGGCGGTGGCAAGCAGCGATGGGTCGGTGACCGTGCCGCTGTTCTCCCGACCCTGTTGGCGATACAGCGCGTCGTGGTACTGCCAGAACCGGCCCTGCCGGCCGGCGGCCCGGGCAGCCCGCGCGGCCAGCTCCGACTCTGGACCGAGGTAGGCGAAATCGTGCCATTCCACCCGGACCCGGCCCGAGTCGACGTACTGGCGCACCAGACTCGGTTCGGTGTTGAGGGTGTAGGCCCGGCAGTACGGGCACTGGAAATCGCCCCACTCGGAGATCACTACCGGCGCGTCGGGCCGTCCCAGGGCCAGCGGGTCGCCCGGGATCCGCCGCGCGGCGGCCAACCGGGCCTGGGTACCCGGATCGACACCAGCCTTCCCGGCTGAGCCGGTGCCTGATGTGGCACTCACGCTCACCGCGCCCAGCACGGCGAGCGCCACCAAGGCGATCAGCCCGCCGATCCACACCCGCCGACGCCGGTTCGGCTGCGTCGACTCATTCATCGCCGGACCCGTCACCCCTCACTCTCTAGCAGGTCCGGGAGGCGTCGGCCACCCTGCCGAGCACCCGTCGCATATTAGAGCCTGGCTCTACCCCGCGATGTCCGCAGTGCACCGATCGGTCGTGGTATTCATCTTGATCACGTTTGTGACCAACTCACGAGGCTGATCGAAATAGTCCATCGCGACAATGCCTACGCGTCCTTGGGGCAATCCTGCGAAATAGGCGTTGAGACGCGGGTTTATCGCTTTGGCGTAGCCATGTGCGGTCAAAGCAACTGCGCTGGAGAAAGTGATGTACAGATCTTCGGGGTCACCGCGCCTGGCATCCTCCAGGTGTTCGACGACGAAGTTGAACTTGTCGTCTTCGCCCGGGCTCTGATAACGGTCCTCGACATCGTAGAAGGGCGCGGTAGCGTTCCTGAAGCGCTCGTTCTCTGGCCAATAAGTAGCGTCGAACCCGATGTCCTGCCCACCTTCGAACCTGCGAAGTAGAACGATCTTACCGCGAACGTCTCCCAAGGTTGTGTCAGAAGTGAACGCCGGATGGGGTGGTCGCGAATCGCTACCCGGTGCAGTGGCGGTGAAATTGTAGAACAGCGGCGCATCTTTGTGGTGTTCCCATGTTATCGCTCTGAAGGTGTCTTCGAACGAGCGGGTGTTCTCGCCACTGGGGGCGTTATTCCCGATGGAAGACAGCTTGCAAAGAACTCGCGAGGGAGCGAATTCACCGAGCGCGCTATCCATGCGGTCCTCATTGCTGACTGACAGTAAAATCGTTTCCGACGGCTGATCGCTGAGGAACTCGGAGCAAGTCGTCAGTACTTCCGCATAGCTTTTTTCCATGCAGACGACGTCGTGGTGCACGCAAAGTTTGTCCTGGGAGTGCGCAAGTCTGATGTCGAAAAATCGTATCCCGGCGGCAAGTTGATCGGCCAGGCCATGATCTTGAGTCTTGGCGAGCCCGAGAGGCCCGTCGACGCTGGCTGAGTTATGTGTA
>JAICHZ010000348.1 GCA_025924655.1 Pseudonocardiaceae bacterium
CACCGCAGCGCGTTGTCCTCCAGCCGCGCGGGCAGGAAATTCATCGCCGGCGAGCCGATGAACCCCGCCACGAACAGATTCACCGGCTGCTCGTAGAGCGACTGTGGCGCGCCGACCTGTTGCACCACCCCATGGCGCATCACGGCCACCCGATCCCCTAGCCGCATCGCTTCGGTCTGGTCATGGGTCACATAGACCGTGGTGGTGCCCAACTTTTTCTGCAGTCGGGACAGCGAGACCTGCATCTGGACTCGCAGTTTGGCGTCGAGGTTAGACAGTGGCTCGTCCATCAGGAATGCCTGGGGGTTGCGCACAATCGCGCGTCCCATCGCCACCCGCTGCCGCTGCCCACCGGAGAGCGTGGCGGGCTTGCGATCGAGAAGGTCAGTAAGGCCGAGCATGTCCGCGGTGTCAGCCACCCGGGCTTCGATGGTGGCTCTGCCGGCTCGTGCCAGCTTGAGCGGGAAAGCGATGTTGTCCCGAACGGTCATGTGTGGGTAGAGGGCGTAGGACTGAAACACCATGGCCAGGTCGCGGTCTTTGGGCGCCCGCTCGTTGACCCGCTTTCCCCCGATGCGCAGTTCACCGGAGGTGATGTCCTCTAAACCGGCGATCATGTTCAGGGTCGTGGATTTCCCGCACCCCGAGGGCCCGACGAGGATGACGAACTCGCCGTCGGCGATCTGGAGGTCCACCTCGTGTACGGCGAGCACGCCGTCGGGGAACCGCTTGGTCAGCTTGTCCAGGACGATTGTGGCCACCGCTACCCCTTGACTGCGCCGGCGGTTAGCCCGGCGACGATCCGACGTTGGAAGCACAGCACGAACAGGATGATGGGGATGGTCAGCAACACCGCGGCCGCTGAGATGGAGCCGGTCGGTTCGGTGAAGTCCGAGGCTCCGGTGAATTGGGCGATCGCTACCGTGGTGGTCTGTGATGCCTCGGTGGAGGTCAGCGAGACCGCGAAGAGGAAGTCGTTCCAGCAGAAGATGAATACCAGGATCGCAGTGGTGAACACCCCTGGTGCGGCCAGCGGGACGATCACGCTGCGAAATGCTTGGAACGGTGTCGCGCCGTCCATCTGAGCTGCCTTCTCCAGCTCCCAGGGAATCTCCCGGAAGAACGCCGACAGGGTATAGATCGCCAGTGGCAGCGAGAAGGTGATGTAGGGCAGGATCAGCCCTGGCCAGGTGTTGAACAGCCCGACCGTGCGCTCGATGTCGAACAGCGGTGTGACGAGCGAGATCTGCGGGAACATCGAGATCAGCAGCGCGACTCCGACCAGCGACTTTTTGCCCGGGAAGGATAGCCGCGCGATCGCGTAGGCCGCGAGCGTGCCGATCACCACCGACAGCCCGGTCGCGATAAGCGCGATGCCGATCGAGTTACGCAACGCGCTGACGAACGGGGCCAGCCGGAAGATCTGCTGGTAATTCCACCAGGTGAACTCGGCCGGAATGAACCGGCCATCATAAATTGAGTTAAGGGGTTTGAACGACAGGCTCACGATCCACAGCACCGGGACCAGCGCGTAGACCACGATGACGATGTCGGCGACGGCCCACCAACTTTTACGGTCCCACCCCGTGGTCATTGTTGGCTTTCCTTCGCCTCGGCGCCCGGCGCTGCCGCACCGAACAGCTTGACGAACACCAACGCGATCATCGCCACCACGATGAAGATCAGGACGCTGATCGCCGAGCCGATACCCAGGTTGAATGCGACGAACAGGTTGTCATAGCCGAGCATCGACACCGACCCCGTCCCGTTGGAACCTCGAGTCAGAATGTAGATGGAGTCGAAGATGCGGAACGCATCCATGGTGCGGAACAACAACGCCACCAGAATCGCCGGCTTGATCATCGGCAGGATCACCCTGGTCAGTCGCTGCCATGGCCCCGCTCCGTCCATCGCGGCGGCCTTGAGCAGGTCCTCGGGAACCAGTGCCAGACCGGCGAGCAGCAGCAACGCCATGAACGGCGTCGTCTTCCACACCTCGGCCAGGATGATCACCGCGATGCTCGTGGCCTGATCGGTCAGCGGCGCAGAACTCTCTGGTAGCAGCGCAGCCAGATAGCCCTTGCCCGGCGTCCAGGCGTACTTCCAGCTGTAGGAGGCGACCACAGTCACAATGCCGTACGGGATCAATACCGCAGCGCGCACCAGACCCCGCCCGACCAGGGTGCGGTACATCGCCAACGCCAGCGCCAGCCCGATCACGAACTCGATTGCCACCGAGATGACCGTGATAACCACGGTGACGGCGAACGCCTGCCACCAGTAGCCAGAGCTGAGCACCGCGCCATAATTAGTCAGTCCGACGAAGCCGCGTTTTTCAGGAAAACGCAGGTCGAATCGTTCCAACGACAGATAGATCGCATAGCCGATCGGGTAACCAGTGACCGCCAAGATCACCAACGCCGCTGGCGCGCAGAGCAGCGCCGCCAGCCGACGCTCCACCCGAGCTTTCTCAGAGATTGGCGCCGGCCGGCGCCTTTTCGCCGACGCGGCGGCGCGTACACCCGACCACACGGTTGTCATGGCACCAACCCCTGCGACTTGACCGCCTTGGCGATCTGGTCGCCCAGCAAACCCACCACGTTGTCAGAATTGATTTTCGCTGGCGGGTTGAGCAGGTCAGAAATCACGATCGAGATGCTCTTGTAAGCCGGTGTCTCCGGCCGCACGCTGGCACTGTTCAACGAATCTCGGATCGCCTGCCAGGCCGGGTAACGTTTCTGGAATGCAGGGTCGTCATACAACGCGACGAGCGTGGGCGGCCTTGCCACTCCTACCGCGCTGCGCAGCTGGTTGTCTCGATTGCGCAGGCACTGCACCGCCTCGAAGGCCTCCGCCGGATGCCGCGAAGTGGTACTCACCCCCAGGTTGATGCCACCGATTGTTACCCTCGCAGGCTTGCCCACCGCGACCGAGGGGTAGGCGGCCCAGCCGAACACGTCCCTGACCCGGCGGCCGGTGTCCCGGCTGGTCGGTTGCCCCCGCTGATCGATAAACGTGCCACCTCCACCGTCTGATCCCGGGGGGTACATCGCGACGTAAGTGTCCGGGTAGTTGACCTCGAACGCTGCTTTACCTGCCTCCATCGCCAACCGACCGTCGCCCTCATTACTCATCGACAGCGACGGGTCCGCGGCCCGCGAGGTGGCGACCCGCGCCATGACGCCTAAAGCCTGCCGGGCAGCATCACCCCGAGCCACCTGAACATCACCCTCGTCCGAGACGATCGAGCCGCCGCCACTGGCGAGCAGGGTGTTGAACCACACCGTCAAACCCTCATACCGCGCGCCCTGCACCTCGATGTAATGCGGCAGGCCCCGCGCCGCCAGTCCCTCCGCCATCTGGATCATCTCCTCCCAGGTCGTCGGCGGG
>JAICHZ010000349.1 GCA_025924655.1 Pseudonocardiaceae bacterium
CCCTAGGCAGGAACCAAGGGCAGGCCCAGCCTGCCCACCCCATGCGCGGGCACCACAAAACCAGCCACCCCAAAAACCCCAACCCCGCCAACACAAGTTGGCACCGTCACTTGACAGGGCCGTTCCACATCAGTTCACGGCCTCCGCCAGCGCACGCCGGTACAGCGAATTCCCCACTGGGTATAGCGGTGGCGGGACGGTGTTGGGGAACGGGCTGCGCTGCGAAGCTTTCTAGCGGCGGCTAGCTCCGACCCCTGACCCAATTGCCCAGATCGCAAAGATGGCGATCACCAACCACAGCAAGAACAACATCGCCCAAGCGACGTCCATACCCATGATGCCTCCCTATTCATGTTTCAGTACGCGGCCCGCGCCGGTACGGGGTCGCTATACCAGTCGCGTATCCACTGAGAGAATCGACCAAACCTAGGTTCGGGATGACTTCGGCGTCGGCGGCGCTCATGGTCCGGATGCGTCAAGTAGACATTCGGCAATCTCCGAAGCGGCCCCCATCAACACCGGGCGGGATGGCCGTCTAATCAGTGTCTTGCCGCGACCGGTCACAGCGTCACGCATCTTGTCCACCGCGGCCGCGAAGGCGGCTCTGATGTACCTGGTCGCGCTGCTGGGTCTGCGGGTAGCACACCGTCGGATGCTCGCCCAGTGGACCGCGATCGACTTCGCCGCGGCGGTGGCCATCGGCGCCATCGTCGGCCGGACCGCGATCGCCGGCGACCAGTCCTTCGCGGTCGGGGTGGTCGCGCTCGTGACCACCCTCGCCGCGCATTGGATAGCTACGGTCGGCCGGTTCAGCTCCTGGATCGTCAAGCTCGTCGACCACCGGGTCAGGGTCCTCGTTGACCACGGCCGACTTCGCTATGACCAACTGCGGCTGTGCGGCCTGACCGAAAGCGAGGTGCTTGCACAGCTGCGCCGACACGGCGTCGCCAGCGTCAGCGAGCTGCGGTACGTGCTTTACGAGACCAAAGGTGAACTCACGATCATCCGTGAACCGGGCGACGATGCGGCAGACTTTCCGCAACGCGATCAATGAGCCTGGACACTGCAACCCCGGCTGAGAGTCGGCGGACATGCCGCCCTCACGGCGGCTCATTCGACCACCGGGTAGGCCGCCGCGTTAGCGCCTTGAGAAGCCCTATGGCCCGCTAAATCGTGGCGTTTAGACCCTGAGAACACCGGCTACCTGGCCTCAAAGCAGCTTCACTCAGCTGGCATCCAGGTAGGGGGCGTGGTGGCTGTGGTGGCAGCGGGGACCGGATTCGAGTCGGCTCGCGCGGTTGCCGACGCGGTGCTCTACGAGGGGCACCTGCTGTACCCGTACCGGCGGTCATCGGGCAAAAACCGGGTGCGCTGGCAGTTCGGCGTCCTGGCACCCCTCCCCTGGCTTGAGGCGACCGGTTCCGCCGGGGCCACCGAGACGTGCGTGGCTGGATCGGCTGATGCCTGGCACCAGCAGACCGACTGCCTGATGCAGGCAACAGACAAGGCCACCGTCGAAGTGTGGCTGCGGTTTCTGCAGCTCCAGCACCGATCGGTCGAAGTCCCAGGCCCGGACGGAAGCTTTCAGGCCGTCGACGCGCTGGACGTCGACGACCAGCGCCACCTCACCTTCGACGAGGCGGTACCCAAGGAGTTCCACGTCGTCGCGGCGCTGCGCGAGTTGCACCGCCGCCCGCACACGGTGGAAATCACAGCGCCCGGCGGCGAGGACGTCGAGCTGTTGGGTAGCGGCGGCGAGGCCGGCCGGGTGGTCCGCCGGCGCTGGCCGGTCGCGGCCACCGTCCGGCTGTCAACGGCGACGGTGGATGCACCGTCGCCGTTGTTGAGACTGCGTCTGATCACAGAGAACACCGCGGACTCGGTCGCAGCGGAGGCACCCCGGGCCGACGCGTTGCGGACGTCTCTGGTGGCGACACATTCCCTGCTCGGTGTTCGCGGCGGATCCTTCCTGTCCCTGCTCGACCCGCCGGCCTGGGCCGCCCATGCGGCGAAGGACTGCCGCAACGTCCACACGTTCCCGGTGCTGGCCGCCGCTGCCTAAGCAGCTCCCTTGTCGAACTCGGTGCACGCAGGGCAGTCCCGCTGTGCGGGCAGGACCCTGCCATCGGCAGTTTCCGGCACGTTTTGTTTGGGGATCACGGTAAAGAGCACGTCTTCCACGGCTGATTCGGTGGGTGGTGAGCACAGCGCTATGAGACTCGACATCGCCGCCCGCAAAGTCGGCAGGGGCCTGATCAGCCGGGCCGAGGAGGTAGTTGGCGGTCCGGCGCGGGCGCGGGTGGTGTTGATGTTGGCCGCCGCGCTGGCTCTGCCGGGAGCGGACTTCGCGACGCTGTCAGCCACCACCGGCAATCTGGAGCAGGCGTTTCACGTCAACAACACCAGCATCGGTCTGCTGGTATCGATCACCTCGCTGGCAGCTGCAGTGGGCACGGTCCCGATCGGCGTGCTCACCGACCGGACCCGGCGCACCCGGCTGCTGGCGATCAGCATCCTGGGCTGGGCGGTGGCGATGGTCTTCGCCGGGGCCGCGACATCCTTCCTCTGGCTGTTGCTGTCCAGGATTGTGCTGGGCATCGTCACCGCCACCACCGGCCCGACGATCGCCTCGCTGACCGGGGACTTCTTCCCGGCCCGCAGCCGGGCTCGGATTCTGGGTTACATCCTCGGTGGGGAGCTGGTCGGCACCGGGATCGGGTTCGTGGTCTCCGGTGAGATCGCCGCCCTGGTGGGGTGGCGGTATGCGTTCTGGTGGCTGGTGATTCCTAGCGCGGCGCTGTTCTGGCTGGTGCGACGGCTGCCCGAGCCGGCCCGCGACGGGCAGAGTCGGCTACAGCCGGGTCAGACCGACATCCCCGACGAACGCGACGTCGACCACTCCGACTCCCGACCCAGGGACGTGGCGGGCGAGGAAGAGCCAGCAGAGAGCTCCGCGGGGCGGATTGCGCGCCGAGCGCACATCGAGCCGCAGCGCGAACTGGTGCTCACCGAGGACCCGAAGGACCGCTCACTGTGGTGGGCGGTGCGCTACTGCGGGTGCGCACCAACGTGGTGATCATCATCACCTCAGCGCTGGGATACTTCTACTTCGCCGGGCTACGATCATTCGCGATCATTTTTGTGACCGGCCACTACCACATCTCCCAGTCGGTGGCCAGCCTGCTGACGCTGGTGGTGGGAATCGGCGCGCTGGCGGGGGTCTTCCTCGGCGGCCGCACCGCAGACCGGCTGCTGGGTCGCGGCTACCTCAACGCTCGGGTGCTCGTCCCTGCGGTGGCCCTGCTCACGATTACCGTCTTCCTCGCCCCCGGCATCGCCACGACGTCACTGTTCGTGGCGCTACCG
>JAICHZ010000350.1 GCA_025924655.1 Pseudonocardiaceae bacterium
AGGATTGGTGCCCCAGGTCACGAATGGCGTCAGCGCGTCCGCGTCGATCTCTACCTCGGCGTCGAAGGCGGCGTCGTCATCGGTATGCAGCTCTTTCCAGTACTGCATCGCCGCGTCCCACTGTGGACCCGCTGGCGCATGCGGGCGACCGGCGAGGAATTCGAAGGTGGTGGCGTCCGGCGCGATCATCCCAGCCCGGGCTCCCGCCTCGATCGACATGTTGCAGATCGTCATGCGGGCTTCCATGGACAGGTGCTCGATCACGTTTCCGCGGTACTCCAGCACGTACCCTTGCCCGCCCCCGGTGCCGACCCGGGCGATCACCGCCAGGATGACGTCCTTACTGGTGACACCGGCAGGCAACGAACCATCGTGGCTGTGCACCACCACCGCCATGGTCTTGAACGGGCGTAGCGGCAGGGTCTGGGTGGCCAGCACGTGCTCCACCTCCGAGGTGCCGATGCCGAACGCCAGCGCGCCGAACGCACCATGCGTGGAGGTGTGCGAGTCACCGCAGACCACCGTCATCCCCGGTTGGGTCAGGCCTAGCTGAGGCCCCACGACGTGCACGATGCCCTGCTCGACGTCGCCCATCGAGTGCAGCCGCACGCCGAAGTCCGCACAGTTGCGGCGCAGCGTCTCCAGCTGGGTGCGGGATACCTCGTCGGCTATCGGCAGCTCGATGTCGGTGGTGGGGACGTTGTGATCCTCCGTGGCGATCGTGAGATCGGGCCGGCGGACCGGCCGGCCACTCAGCCGCAGGCCGTCGAATGCCTGCGGGCTGGTGACCTCGTGAATCAGGTGCAGATCGATATAGAGCAGGTCGGGCGTTGCGGTAGTCGGGTCGCCATCGCCTCGATGGACAACGTGGTCGTCCCAGACCTTCGCTGCGAGTGTGCGTCCCATCAGAATTCCTCTGTTCGGTTCTCCCACATGCTGGACATCCCATATAGCGAGAAGTTAATATCGAGATGTGGAACAGCATAGCGGAATCGGCGTGCTAGACAAGGCCGTCATGGTGCTGCGGACGGTGGCCGGTAATCCCTGCGGGCTGGCCGAGCTGTGCGCCCGAACCGGGCTGCCGCGGGCCACCGCCCACCGGCTGGCGGTGGGGCTGGAAGTGCACCGGCTGCTCCGTCGCGACGCTGACGGGCGGTGGCGTCCCGGGCCCGCGTTGCGCGAGCTGGGCGAGGGCGCGCTCGATCCGTTGCTCGACGCCGCGGCGATGGTGCTGCCCCGGCTGCGCGACGTCACCGGCGAGAGCGTCCAGCTCTACCGGCGCGATGGGATGGTCCGGGTCTGCGTGGCGGCCGCTGAGCCCCCGAGTGGGCTGCGCGACACCGTCCCGGTGGGAGCCCGGCTACCGATGGCTGCCGGATCAGGCGCGAAGGTGTTGGCCGCATGGGCTGATCCGGCCACCCAACGCGCTGTACTCGGCGAAGCCGTCTACAGCGAGCGGACCCTGCTGGAGGTACGGCGGCGGGGATGGGCGCAAAGCGTGGCCGAGCGCGAGTCCGGGGTGGCCAGTGTGTCGGCTCCGGTGCGCGACGCGGCTGGCACCGTGGTTGCGGCGGTATCGGTGTCCGGCCCGGTGGAGCGGATCGGCCGGCGCCCCGGCATTCGCTGGGCTGCCGACCTGCTGGCCGCCGCCGAGGCGCTGCACAACCGGCTTTGACACGTGCCGGTGCTGTGTTCAGGCCGAAGGGGTCAGCGCATCAAGGGCAGCGGGGCGTGCGCCGGGGGGTCCGTAGCCGGTCAGCCAGGCGCGTAGTGCCGCGGCACCGAGCGCCGGGTGGAACAACAGCACTGGAGAGCCCATCAGGTGGTAAACCCGGGCCAAGACGGCGTGTGCGC
Source organism: Pseudonocardiaceae bacterium (assembly GCA_025924655.1). Taxonomy (GTDB): domain Bacteria; phylum Actinomycetota; class Actinomycetes; order Mycobacteriales; family Pseudonocardiaceae. The sequence goes on from JAICHZ010000350.1 coordinate 1,855, forward strand.
GCAGGTCCCCATGAGCGGCGAGACGGCTGAGCTGCTGGGTCCACTGGCCGAGCAGCGCCTGGGCGGCCGACTGATGACCGCTGCTGGTGGGATAGCGCAGATCTTCACTCGTGGAGATGGCCCAGGGCAGCGACACCACGGTGGCGAACTTCCGAAGTAGCCGACGGGTGTAACCCGGGCCCAGACCGGCGGCAAGCGCCTGGCGCAAGAGCAGGGCCTCACACGCCGCGATCGTGATGCCTTGCCCGTAGATCGGGTTGAATGCGCATAACGCGTCGCCGACAACGAGCAGTCCCTCCGGCCAATCCGGCACCCGCTCGTAGCGATGGCGGCTGTTGCCGGTCTGGCGATGCACGGCGACGTCGCCGACCGGCTCGGCGTGGCGCGCCAGCTCCGCCAGCGCCGGGTCAGGTAACCGCTGGAGGAACGACTCGAATCCCGCGGCATCGCGCGGCGGCCGGTGCTCACCGCAGCCGACGGCGGTCACCAGCCAGCGACCGCGCTCGACCGGCAGCGCGATACCACCGACCAACGTCGCCGGCGTCGCCTGGACGACGACCCCCATGGCGTCGAAGCCGGAGGGGACATCGGCATACATCCGGGTGGCGTATCCAACCCCTGAATCGACTTGAGAAACCGGTGCCGCCCCCACCCCAGCGTCCGCCAACCACACCGGTAGCCGCGAGCTGCGCCCGGACGCATCGACCACGAGATCGGTCAGCACTGTGGAGCCGTCCGCCAAACCCACCTCCCAGTGCCGATCACGCCGCCGGAGGCTGATCACCTTCGACCCGGTGCGAATCTCCACCCCGGGCAGCCGCTCCACGCTGCGCCGGATCACGTACTCGAACAGCGGACGAGTCAGCGACAGCACCTCGAACCCGCATTGCTCGACAGGCAGCCACCCATGCTCGGCAAGCCACGGCAACTTACCGGTATCAACGGGCACCGCCCCGGCACTGAGCAGCTCCTGCCGCGAGCCAGGCAACAGCTCCTCCAGGGCAAGCAGACCGCGGAAGAGGAACACATGTGGCTGACCGCCCTGTGGCACCCCAGCCCGCACCTCCGGGCCACCAGGTAGGACGTCGCGCTCAAGCACCGTTACCGAGTTGCCCCTGCCCGCTGCGGCGGCAGCGGCGAACAACCCCGCGAGGCTCGCTCCCACTACAACAACCCGCCACGGTCCCTGCCTCGACAGCTCAGCGACCACGCCACCTCCAAGCTAACCCCAGGCGCGAGGGCAGCGTCCCTGTGTCCGCGCGTCCAGCAGCGCGGTGCCACTGCGGACGTTAACAAATTGCCGTTGAGCGAACCGCTCTGCCGCCGCACCCAGGGGCTGTCACCCAGCAAGCGCTCGGGGTCACCGGGGGCAGCCGGATAGCGAAAAGCGGCCCCTGGCAGGAAACTACGAGATCAGGGACCGCTCTTAGCTGATTACCACCGGTGTAGCCCCGACGGGATTTGAACCCGCGCTACCGCCTTGAGAGGGCGG
>JAICHZ010000351.1 GCA_025924655.1 Pseudonocardiaceae bacterium
GCCGCAGGTCACGGCCTGGACCAGGGCAGCACTATAGGGTTCCCAAGCTCTAGACGCGGGTTCGATTCCCGTCACCCGTTCCACTATAAAAGCCCAGTTAAAAGTCATTCTGTTCCTTGGTCATCAGTTGTGCCGAAGATCGGCGTGCTATACACGTGCCACTACCCACGGGGACGAGAACACAGGCCGAGTTGTCGTCCCTTCATCATCCTTGTCGTCAGATTGAGCGCGGTGCGCTTCGACCAGACCGCTGAGTCGGTCTGCGATTATCGAGTGACGGAGTGGGGGCGGTGGTCATCGTCTGCAGCAGTGTGGGCCAGGCTGACTCGCCGATTCTTGCCAGCAAAGGGGCTTTTCCGGCCGCGCCAGGGCGGAAAACAGCGGTTTCTCCAGAACCGAGGTCATGTAGAACGGCAGGGTGGGTATGGGGAATGTCCAGCGCATTGGAGATCAGAACTACGTCGTTGCCAGCGGGGGGTGGCTCGGATAAAACCTGCAGCGTCGCGTGTTGTTCAGCGGCTGCACCGAGGCGGGTCGTCCCGACCGATGGTCGAGACCGTCGGCGATGGCTCGGTCGCGTGGGTCTCGGCGTGGAGGTAGATCAGCGCGGCGCGGGTTGAACTGTTGCATAAGCGATCGGCCCACCCTAAGCCGGTCAACCTGTTGGCCCAGAAGCCACGCAGCGGACGTTCGGAGGCCCGATTTGTTGCGGTTCTCCAAGTGCTTGAGGGGCTTGGGCGTGCCTTTCCGCTCTGGGGCGTGGCGAGGACGCCCTTCGCCTTAATGCAACTGTGCCGCTTCGAATCCTGGAGTCGCCGCACTCGGGCGCGTCATCGGCGAGTGTCTGATCCGCAAAGGGACCCACGCCAACCGGCAGCGCTGGGGATAAAGATCGGGGACCAGTGAGCACGGCACGACGGTGGTGGCCGGGAATGCGGCGAGTGGGGTGGCGGTGGCGTGCGCGATCGGTGGCATCGATGTTCTGCTCCCACCATCGCTCGGCTACGCCCACCAGCGCGAAGGTCGCGAGGACGTAACCCCAGCCTGCGAGTACGTCGACGAGGTAGTGCTCGGCGCAGTAGAGCACGGTGAACATCATCGCCAGCGGGTAGGCGAATAGCAGGGGTCGCCATCGCCGGGGCACCTTCGGCAGGAAGAACACTGCGAGGAACAGGGAGAATGCGGCGTGCAGTGAGGGCATCGCGGCGACTGGGTTGGCCAGCGCCTGACCCTGGTCGAACAGGGGGCCAGTGCTGTCCAGGCCCAGCGCGGACCACCCTCGGGCAGAGAGCCGCTCGACGTGCTCACCGAGGTAGCCGTGCACCGAGGCCCACCAGGGTGGCGCCGCGGGGTAGACAAGGTAGGTCGCTACACCAGCGATGGCCAGAAACAGCCAGCGCCGCACAAACTCCAACCACGTCTGCCGTCGGCACAGCCACAACACGACCGCGACTCCTGGCACCGCGACGAAGTGTGACAGGTAGACCGCTGAGGCCAGGACATCCCACCAGTGCACTCGCACGGGGTCATAAAGATGCTGCTGCAACCACAGCGTCGGCAGCCGGCCGCCCGTGAGCAGCTCGTCGACCCGGATCATCGCTGTGACGTGCGGCGTTAGCCCGTGTGCGGCGATTCCCCGGCTGTAGTCGTAGCCCACCAGCAGGGCCAGGACAGGACCCCAGTCGCGCATCCATCGCAGCGCCCCGCGCCACGGCTGACCGGCGTTCCAACAAAGCGCCCCGGCGCTGAGCCACCCGAAGATCAGCAGCGTGTCGGTCGGCCATCCCCACCACAGGCACTGCGCCGAAAAACCCACCAGATAGCCCACCGCCGCCAGCACCCGGATCGCCGACCACGTCCTGCTGGCGCGTAGCAAGAGCGCAGGAGCTACGTCCACGACATACATCCGAGACCTCCGGTCAGCGGAGCTGGGCGTGCCGACGATCTTGCCCAGGGAGTAGTGACCCACCGACCGCCCGTCCCTCCCTGCCATCTGACGCCGACTGCTTCCTTAGTCGCCTGGTCGATCGGTCACAACTTCTGAGACCGTGACGCGATCGCTCAAGTCCCGCAAAGTCCTCAACCCGACCGGTACGGGACGTCACCGCACCCGCAGTAGGCCGAGCCTGGCCCGCGGAACCTGCACGAATCCGCGGGCCAGGCCCTTCAGCGACGGATCATCGGCCGGTCGTGGCGACGATGCTCACCGACGGTTCCAACGGTGACCATCCCAACGGTCGTGGTTCCACCGGTGGCCATCCCAAGTCCACCGGTCCCCACGACAGTGCCCGTCGCCACGGTGGTTCCAGTCATCGCAGTACGCAGACCAGAAGTCCCCCCGACGGTTCCAACGGTGACCATCCCAACGATCGTGGATCCAGTTGCGGCCATCCCAACTCCACCGGTCCCCACGACACTGCCCGTCGCCACGGTGGTTCCAGTCATCGCAGTAGTCCCAGTCCGCGAGGTAGACCTCGCTGGAGCTGAATTCAGCCGCCTGCGGGGCTGGGGTAAGGGTGCTGGCCGATGCCGAGCCCACTCCAAGCGCCAGAGCGCCAGCGGTACAGAGCGCTAAGGCACCCCCTCGACGTGCTGCCCGACCTAGATACATGGTTGAACCCTCCTCAAGTCGAGTCCATATGGACCTCAGAAGGGACGTTCAGACACAAATATCGTTGTATGACGTAGCTGGGAGTTGCCTGGGAGTAACTGAAAGTTCCCTGGACACATCCGATCACTGCCGTGCCGGGCGGACCCTCACGGTCAATTGACGCCACGGAGAACGCGCTGGCCCTCAGGGTTGTACGTGACTGTCGCCCCCGACGCCACGGCTAGCCTGTAGCGCGGGGTGAGCAACGCCGACCGGCTAGGCCCCGGCGATATCTCGAACGACCTTGGTACCCTGCACCGCGTGATACCAGAGTTGGGGGTCCTGACCGCGTATCGGAGCAGTCGTTCCAGCTGGCCTCAGGTGTGATCACCGTCAGCGAGCCGTCAGCGGAAGCGGCGCGACAATACAGCACAAGTTGATGTAGACCGGCATATAGCCGGCAGCTCAGCGCGCGCACAACGGCGGTCCCGAGTAACCAGACGCACGGTCATGCCTTCGCCGGGCGGGCGGGTTGGGTGGCACCCCGCCGACCTCCCCAAGGGCTACCACGCGGCCCCCGGGACAAGCCTGGCAACCTCCGCGGCGGTGGGAAAGGTGTTGCCCCCGGGGCGCCGCGTGGTCGGGCTGCGCCAGGCCGACAGGACAACAGCACGGCATTACGACCTTCGGCTCGCCGTGCGAGTCGGGCGGTGAGGCGCGTATAGGACGCGACTAGCCCGTAGACAGCCGGACAC
>JAICHZ010000352.1 GCA_025924655.1 Pseudonocardiaceae bacterium
GAAGACGGTGGTGATCACTTCCCGCACCGCCTCGTCGGCGGTGATGACGACCTTGTCGTCCTCGTCGTAGTCCAGTCCGACCGGCAAGCCTTGGCGCAGCTCGCCTCGGGCAGCCTTGTGCTTAAGTCCGGCGGTCAGCCGCGAGCGGATCAGGTGCAGCTCGGCCTCTTATGCGGACCACCGCGTTATGCCGACGCGGTAGGAGTAGGTGCAGGTAGTGCGAGTTTCCTGGCTTGTGATGTCGGCATAATCGGGGCTGGTTGAGGGATTCTTCTTCGATCCGCGATGGGGAGGAGAAGGTCATGACGACAGTTCCGTGTTGGGCTCGGGTGTGTGGTTCGCTGGCGCCGTATGCCGAGGGTTTTCGGGCTGAGTTGGAGCGGCTGGGTTACACGCCGTTGACGGCGGCGGTGCATGTGCGGCTGATGGCGCACTTGAGTCGTTGGCTGGCTAGGGAAGGTAGAGGGGCATCCGGGTTGAGCCCGGCGGTGGTGGATGCGTATTTCGCTGAACGGCGGGCGGTCGGTTATGTCGGGCATGTCACCGGGCGAGCGTTGCGGCCGCTGATCGGCTATCTCCGGCGATTGGAGGTAGTCGCGGATGCTGCGCCGGTGGCCCCGGCAAGTCCCGCCGAGCGGGTGCTGGCCCGGTATCGGGACTGGCAGCTCACCGAGCGCGGGCTGACCGAGACGACGGCCGATCTGAACGCCCGGTTGGTTCGCCCGTTTCTGCTGGATCGCGCAACGGCAAAAGACGGCGAGCTGGACCTGGAACGCTTGAGGGCGGGCGAGGTGACCGCGTTCGTGGTGGCATACGGCCGGACGCGGCCGAAGTCGGTCAAGCGGATGGTGAGCGCGCTGCGGTCCCTGCTGGGGTTCCTGCACGTCGAGGGCATCATCGCCCGGCCCCTGGCCACTGCCGTGCCCGCGGTGGCTGGGTGGACGCAGACCGGTCTGCCCAAAGCGTTGAGCGCTGATCAGGTGGCGGCGCTGCTGGGCTCCTGCGATGAAACCACCGGGACGGGGCGTCGGGATCTGGCGATCTTGACCTTGTTATCCAGGATGGGACTGCGGGCCGGTGAGGTCGCCGCGCTGCTGTTGGATGACATCGACTGGCGCCGAGGCGAGATCATCGTGCGGGGCAAAGTAGGTCGGCGCGACAGGCTGCCGTTGCCGGCTGATGTCGGTGAACGAATCGTCGCCTACCTGGCCAACGGCCGCCCGGTGGCCGCCCAGGGTCGGGCGGTGTTCGTCCGTGCGCAGGCTCCGTACTGGCCGTTGCGCTCCAACGCGGTCACCACGGTCGTGGTGTATGCCGCGCGACGAGCCGGTGTTGGGTTGGTAGGTGCCCACCGATTACGGCATTCCGCGGCGACTGCCATGTTGCGCTGCGGTGGGTCGTTGGTCGAGATCGGTCAGACACTGCGGCATGTCCACCCGCTGACCACCGCGATCTACGCGAAGGTCGATGTCGAGGCGCTGCGTCAGTTGGCGACGCCGTGGCCGGGTGAGCTGGCATGACCACACCACGACCATCATCACTGCCGGCACCGCCGGCAAGCACTCTGCGCGGGGCGTTGGCTGACTACTTGAGCCTGCGCCGGGCGCTGGGGTTCCAACTCGTCAACGCCGGTCGGTTACTCGGGCAGTTCGTCAGCTATCTGGAACAGCACGACATCAACACCGTGACCAGCGAACACGCCCTGGCCTGGGCGACGCTGCCGACCGCGGCATCCGCGCATTGGTGGGCTATCCGGATGAGCGCGGTGCGCGGGTTCGCCGCCTACCTGCATAGCCTTGATCCTTCCGTGCAGGTCCCTGCGGCCGGTCTGATCGGCGGCGCTGGGCCATGCCGAGCCACTCCATATCTGTATTCCGACGCGGAAATCCGCGCGCTGGTTCAGGCGGCGGACGCGCTACGGCCCCGGCTTCGGGCAGCCACTTACCAGGGCTTGATCAGCCTGCTGGCGATCAGCGGCATCCGGATCGGGGAGGCGATCGCCCTCGATGATGCCGATCTTGACCTCGACCGTGAACTGTTGGTGGTGCGCAACACCAAGTTCAACAAGCATCGTCTGGTGCCGCTGCACCCCAGCGCGACGCGGGCTCTCACCGGCTACCGGCATCTGCGCCAGCACGCCCATCCGCGACCGGCCAGTCCGGCGTTGTTCCTGTCTGGCGCGGGAACGCGGTTGTGGCACAGCAACATCAACCTCACCTTCACGCGGCTGCTCGACCAGGTCGGGCTCACCCGCCGCTCCGCGGCCTGCCGGCCCCGCATTCATGATCTGCGCCACTCCTTTGCGGTCGCGACTTTGCTGCGCTGGTATCGCGACGGCGCGGACATCCCGGCACTGATGCCGCGACTGTCCACCTACCTGGGCCATTCCGATCCGCAACACACGTTCTGGTACCTCTCGGCCGCGCCCGAGCTGATGGCGCTGGCCGGCGAACGGCTCCAGGCGCATCTGGGCGGTGCCTCGTGAGCACGCTGGCCCCGACCCTGCAGGCATTTTTCACCGATCGGCTGGCCCGGCAGCGCCAGGCCAGTGACCACACGATCGCCGCTTACCGGGACACGTGGCGGCTGTTGCTGGTCTTCACCCAGCAGCGCACCGGCAAAGCTCCCTCCGCAGTGAACCTCGCCGATCTCGACGCACCATCGATCGGCGCATTTCTGAACCATTTAGAAACCGACCGAGGCAACAGTGCGCGAACTCGCAACGCCCGCCTCGCGGCTATCCACTCGCTGTTCCGGTATGCCGCGCTGCGCCACCCCGACGATGCCGCCGTCATTCAACGCGTGCTGGCGATTCCACCTAAAATATTCACCCGCGCCCTCATCAACTACCTCACCGAGGACGAGATCACCGCGTTGCTGGCCGCGCCCGACCGCAGCACCTGGACCGGACGACGCGATCACGCCCTGCTGATGCTGGCCTGCCAAACCGGGCTACGCGCGACCGAGCTCACCCGTCTGACCTGCGGTGATGCGCACCTGGGGACCGGAGCGCACGTCAGCTGCCTGGGAAAAGGCCGCAAACAGCGGATCACTCCACTCACCAAAGCCACCACCACTGTCCTTCGGGCCTGGCTCGCCGAACGCGGCGGCCTGCCCGATGATCCACTGTTCATCACCCGCCGCGGCAGGCCGTTGAGCCGAGACGCCCTGGAACGGCGCCTCGCCAAGTACACCCCCATCGCCGCGGCGACCTGCACAACCCTGCAAGAGAAGAAAATCTCACCCCACGTTCTGCGCCACTCAGCGGCAATGAGATTACTTGCCGCTGGCATTGACACCTCAGTGATCGCCTTATGGCTA
>JAICHZ010000353.1 GCA_025924655.1 Pseudonocardiaceae bacterium
AGGCGATCGGTCGGATCACCGCCGAGCCGGTGTGGGCGCGACGCTCCTCCCCGGCTTTCGACTCCGCTGGGATGGACGGTGTGGCGGTCCGTTCGGTGGATACCGTGGGGGCCAGCCCGTCTACCCCGATCACGCTGACCGACTTCGACGTCATCGACACCGGCGACCCCATGCCGCAGGGCCGGGATGCGGTGGTGATGCGCGAACACGTCCACCTCGCCGGCCCGGACCCGGAGGCAGGCCTTAGTGCTGAGCTGGTCGCGGCGGCGGTGCCTTACCAGCATGTTCGCTCTATCGGTGAGGACGTCGCGGCCGGTGAGTTGTTGTTGCCCCAAGGGCACCGGTTGCGGGCGGTAGATGTTGCCGCCATCGCCGCGGCGGGCATCACTGAGGTGTTGGTGCGCCGCCGACCGGTAGTTGCGGTGCTGCCCACCGGCGACGAGATCCGACCGTTGGGTTGCGAACCGGGTATCGGCGAGATCGTTGATACCAACTCGCTGATGCTCGCCGGCCAGGCCACCGAACACGGCTGCGACGTGCTGTCGCTGCCCATCGAGCCGGATGACTCCGAGCGGATCGCGGCTGCAGTGCTCGCCGCGGCGCAGTGCGCTGACCTGGTGGTGATCATCGCCGGATCGAGCGCCGGTCGGGGCGACCACACCGCATCCGTGGTGGCCCGGGTGGGCACCCTGGTGGTGCACGGTGTCGCGGTGCGGCCCGGGCACCCGGTGGTGCTCGGCGTCGTGGGCACTACCCCGGTGCTCGGTGCGCCCGGGTACCCGGTCTCGGCGGCACTGACTTTCGACATCTTCGCCGCCCCGCTGTTGGCTGCTCTGCAAGGCACCACAACGGTGACCCGTCAGACGGTCGCGGCCCGGCTGGCCCGCAAGCTCGCCTCCCCGCTCGGGATGGACGACTGGGTGCGGGTTCGGCTGGGTCGGGTCGGTGGGCGGATCGTGGCCACCCCGTTGCCCCGGGGGGCCGGGGTGCTGACCTCGCTGGTGCGGGCCGATGGCCTGCTGGTCGTGCCCGCCGGGCTGGAGGGCCACCACGCCGGAGCTGACGTCGACGTGCAACTGCTCCGCGGGCTGGCTGATATCGACCGCACCATCGTCGCGATCGGCTCGCATGACCTGGTGCTCGACCTGGTCTCCTCGGCGCTGCGCGGCATCGATCCCGGCGCGACCCTCGCGTCGTCCAACGTCGGCTCGCTGGGCGGGCTGGTGGCACTACGCGACGGGCTGTGTCACATCGCCGGCTCGCACCTGCTCGATCCGGCGACCGGCGAATACACCCTGCCCTACCTGCCGCGGGTGCTCGGTCGCGCTGATCTCACGGTGGTCCGCCTGGTGCACCGCGAGCAGGGACTGATCGTGGCTGCGGGTAACCCGCTGGAGATCACCGGCATTGCGGATCTGAGTCGCCCGGGGCTGCGTTATGTCAATCGGCAACGCGGCGCGGGTACCCGGGTGTTGCTCGACCACGAGCTGCGCCGTCACGGTATGGAGCCCGGCGACGTCATCGGCTATGAACGCGAGGAGCACACCCATCTCGCCGTCGCCGCGGCGGTAGCTGCAGGGCGAGCAGATGCGGGGCTCGGCATCCGCTCAGCCACCCGAACGTTCGGGCTCGACTTCGTACCCGTCGCCCAGGAGCCCTACGACCTGGTGCTCACCAAGCAGACCTACGATTCCCCCCTGCTGGCCCCGCTATGGGCGCTACTGGCCGATGACGCATTCCGCGCCTCCATCACCGCCCTAGGCGGCTACTCCACCGCCGAAACCGGCCACCACATGCTCTAACCGCGGTCTGCGGTGGGTAGCAAACCGCCATTCGGTTCCGAATGGCGGTTTGCGGGCGCCGACCGGCGCCATTCGGAACCGTTTGGCGGTAGCGGGGTGCGGGGGAGGCGGTGCGGGTGCGGCAGGTGCGGGGTTGTGCTGGGATTGGGGACATGGGGAACTCGCTGCAGAACGTTAGCTTCGCGTCCAACGGGAGCACCGCGCATGGGTATCTGGTAGTGCCGGAGGGCGGTAGCGGGCCCGGGGTCGTGGTGATCCAGGAGTGGTGGGGGTTGACCAGCCACATCGCCGATGTGGCGAACCGGCTGGCCGCCGAGGGCTTCGTCGCGCTCGCCCCGGACCTCTACGGTGGCGCCACCACCCATGACGCTGACGAAGCTGGCCGGCTCATGCAGGAGCTGCCGGTAGATCAGGCGGCTCGTGACCTGGGCGGCGCGGTGGATTACCTGCTGGCCAGCGACGCGGTCACCAGCTCGACGGTCGGTGTGGTGGGGTTCTGCATGGGCGGCGGCTTCGCGCTCGTGCTCGCTGCGCAGCAGGGCGACAAGATCGGTGCCGCGGTGCCGTTCTACGGCGTCCTGCACGAGGACTACCCGAGCTTTGAGGGGCTGTCCGCGCCCGTGCTGGGCCACTTCGGCGAGCAGGATCAGATGCAGAGCCCCGAACAGGTCCGCGAGCTCGCAGACACCATCGAGAAGCAGACCGGGCAACGGCCCGACTTCCGCTTCTACCCGGCCGGGCACGCCTTCTTCAACGACGAGAATCTGCTCGGTACCTACGAGCCGGAGCAGGCCGCCAAGGCCTGGGACGCCACCGTGAGCTTCCTACGCGAGCGGCTGGGAGCGCCCCAGCCCAGCTGACACCTAGCCCGGCTAACAGCAGGCCGCGCGTCAGATATCGATGCTGAGGTCGGCTCGGATCTTGCGAGCGAGGCTCTCGTCCATCAGCAGCCGAGCGACCAGCGCCCGGATGACGTCCTGGCCGGTGACCCGTGCTGTGCCGATGACGTCGGCGGTCTCGGCGCACCACTGCGTGAGCTTGATGTGATAGGTCGGGGACAGATCAACACTGCGCCGGACGGGTTTGGTACGCCCGGAATCTGCCCAATGGAGGTGTTTGGCAGGCGGACCTCCGCGGGCCGGGGCGGAGGTGTGGTCGGCACTGTTGATCATATATACCTCCCTATGTCAGACGTTCGTCTGTGAACCCGGAGTGGTTCGGTCCCGGCGGAAGGTACTGTGATCGGCTGGTAAGGGACCGGCTGGCGAGGAGAGAGATGCCCGACGATACTCGATACGGATCCGAGGTGGCCCGGCGCGCCGTCATGGCCTGGACCGGAGTCCTTGCTGTCTCCGCAGCTCTCGCCGCCTGCGCTGGTTCCCAGAACCAGAGCGCTGCCGCGCCATCGGCACTGGCCCCGCCCCCTCCCGCACAGCCGGAGCCTCCCGGCAGCGCAGGTGAGCGACTGGCTAGCACCAGCGACATCCCAGTCGGTGGCGGCATTGTGATCGC
>JAICHZ010000354.1 GCA_025924655.1 Pseudonocardiaceae bacterium
CACCGGCTACGGCACCGTGGACGACCGGCCGGTGTGTGTCTTCGCGCAGGACTTCACCGTGTTCGGCGGCAGCCTCGGCCAGGTGTTCGGTGAGAAGATCTGCAAGGTCATGGACCTGGCCGCGAAGACCGGCTGCCCGGTGATCGGCATCAACGACTCCGGTGGCGCCAGGATCCAGGAAGGCGTTGTCTCCTTGGGGCTGTACGGCGAGATCTTCCGCCGCAACGTCCACGCGTCCGGTGTGATCCCGCAGATCTCTTTGATCATGGGCCCGTGCGCGGGCGGGGCCGTCTACTCCCCCGCGGTCACCGACTTCACCGTGATGGTCGACAAGACGTCGCACATGTTCATCACCGGGCCCGATGTCATCAAGACGGTCACCGGCGAGGACGTCACGATGGAGGACCTCGGCGGCGGCTACGCGCACAACACCAAGAGCGGCAACGCCCACTACCTCGCCGCCGACGAGCCCGACGCGATCGAGTACGTCAAGGCGCTGCTGTCATACCTCCCGCAGAACAACCTCGAGGATCCGCCGTCGTACGACGACGAGGCCGACCTCGAGCTGACCGAGACCGACCGGGCCCTGGACACGCTGGTGCCCGACTCGCCCAACCAGCCCTACGACATCCGCACGGTTGTGGAGGCGGTCGTCGATGACGCGGAGTTCTTGGAGGTCCAGGCGCTCTTCGCGCCGAACATCGTCGTCGGCTTCGGCCGGGTCGAGGGCCGCTCGATCGGGGTGGTGGCCAACCAGCCGATGCAGCTCGCCGGGACGCTGGACATCGACGCGTCGGAGAAGGCGGCGCGCTTCGTCCGGACCTGCGATGCGTTCAACGTGCCGGTGCTGACGTTCGTCGACGTACCGGGCTTCCTGCCGGGGACCGACCAGGAGTGGAACGGCATCATCCGGCGCGGGGCGAAGCTGCTGTTCGCCTACGCCGAAGCGACCGTGCCGCTGTTGACGGTGATCACCCGCAAGGCGTACGGCGGCGCGTACGACGTGATGGGGTCCAAGCACCTCGGCGCAGACATGAACGTCGCCTGGCCGACGGCCCAGATCGCGGTCATGGGGGCGCAGGGCGCGGTCAACATCCTATACCGCGGCGAGCTCGCGTCCGCGGAGGATGCCGAGGGCCGGCGGGCAGAGCTGGTCACCGAGTACGAGGACACCCTGGCCAACCCCTACATCGCTGCCGAGCGCGGCTACATCGACGCGGTGATCTACCCGCACGAGACCCGCAGCGAGGTCGTGCGGGCGCTCCGGCTGCTGCGCAACAAGCGCGAGACGCTGCCGCCGAAGAAGCACGGCAACATCCCGCTATGAGTGAGGTCGTTGGGCCCGCGCCGGGCGCTGAGGTCGATCCCGGGCCGATGCTGCGGGTCGTCAAGGGCGACCCGACCGACGAGGAGCTGGCGGCGCTGGTCGCCGTACTGGCGACCCGAGGGTCGAACGCGGAGGCAACGCCCCAGCCGCGGGTGAGCGGCTGGACCGATCGGGCAACGCTGGTAGGAGCGCCGCTGCACCCCGGCTCAGGCGCCTGGCGCTCCCGCGCCCGACGCCACTGACTGCCGGACCGAACACCCTTCGCTCGCAGCGCCGGTTCGCGTGGCCTTCGTGCCGCCTCATGGCACCGGGTCCACACGAATGCCCTCCGGCCGCGGCTCCTCCACAGATCTGCGACCAGGGTGGTGGCCGGTGCTGCGGGCGGGGAGCATCCCGTCATGCCCGCTCGTCACACTGACACCGCTCGGCGCCCAGACCTGCAGCGGCTGGGCGAACTACTGCGTCGCCAGGATGGCGTAGTCACACGAGGCCAGGTCCTGGAACTTGGTGGGAAGCCCTCCGACATCCGCTGCCGGATCCGTCGGCGGGAGTGGGCGCCCATCCATCCGGGGGTGTACGTCGACCACACCGGGCCGCCGACGGAGTCACAACGCGCCTGGGCAGCGGTGCTCTCGTGCTGGCCGGCGGCGCTGCACCGTGAGTCCGCCCTGGCGGCCCATGGACTGCGGTCGGAACGTCGGTTGCGCCCGATGAACACGCCGGTCCAGGTGATGGTGGACGCCTCTCAAGCTGCGCGCAGCTTGCCGGGGGTTCAGGTCGAGAGAGTGCGCAACGCGCGCAACTGGTTCATGGAGAACCGCTCCCCGCCGGTGGCGAAGCTGGAGTTCGCGTTGCTGAAGGTAGCGTCCGGACGGGACGAGGCCGGCGCGGTGGCGGTGCTGGCTGACGCCTGCCAGCAAGGTCGCACCACGCCGGACCGGCTCGCGCGCACGTTGGAACGGCTGCCCAAACTGCCGATGCGGGCACTGATGCTCGAGGTGTTACGCGACGTGGCCAAGGGCGCGTATTCGGTTCTGGAGCGTCGCTATCTGCGCGATGTGGAGAGGGCACATGGTTTACCGTCTGGCCAACGCCAGACGAGGGCCTGCAGTGGTGGTCGGGTCGCGTTCCGCGACGTGAGGTATGCCGCAGAGCGCACGCTCGTTGAGCTTGACGGGAGGCTCGGGCACGAGATGGCGGCGGACCAGTGGGCCGATCTCGACCGGGATCTCGCTGCGGCCGTCGACGACGAGTTGACCGTTCGGGTCAGCTACGGCCAGGTGTTACAACCGTGCCGGCTGGCAGCCGCACTCGGTGGCATCCTTGCCGCCCGCGGGTGGAACGGTGCCGTCACCATGTGCGGTCCACACTGCGGGCTTCATGGTTCGTGCGGATTCGGCGCCACCTGATGGCACCGGACTCGCACAAACCGGCCAGCCAGTCAACGGGAGCGGGAAGAGCTAACTGCTCTCGGTAGGGTCGAGAACCATGACGTCAAACACTGAGCAGCCGGATCGCTCCGGGGTCGACGAGATTGCCGACGGCTTTGTCGCGGACTACGCGGCAGCCGACCCAATCGAGGCCACCGAAGTCGGCATCGCCGGGTACGACGACAAACTGACCGACCTGACGGCGGACGGGTTCGCCGCGCGGGAGCATCTCATCCGCCGGGCCCGCGATGCGATGGGACGGGCCGAGCCGGCCGACGAGCGCGAGCGCATCGCCAAGGAGGCCTTCCTCGAGCGGCTCGGTGTGCAGCTCGACCAGTACGAGGCCGGTGCGCCGCAGACCCGGATCAGCGTGCTGACCAGCCAGCTGCACGCCATCCGCGAGGCGTTCGACCTGATGGACACCGGCTCCGAGGAAGGTTGGCGCAACATAGACGCCAGGCTCGCAGCGATCGCGGCAACACTCGCCGGCTACCGAACAACGCTGCTCGACGGGGCTCAGCACGGCAGGGTGAGCGCGAAGCGGC
>JAICHZ010000355.1 GCA_025924655.1 Pseudonocardiaceae bacterium
ATCACCCGGGCTGGGTCAAGATTCACTGCGATAGTCGAATACGCAGGTCAACGCCTATATTGATGTTGTGGGCCGCCTGGGGATCGAACCCAGAACCCAAGGATTAAAAGTCCTTTGCTCTGCCAGTTGAGCTAACGGCCCTCGCGCTGATGGTAGCCAACGCGGTGTCGCGGCTGGTGGTAGGTGGGCTGTGTGGACTTTGGCAGGAGCCTAGGCGGACCGGAGCGTCGCCACCGCAACATGACGACCCAACGCCCGTGGGCGCTTCGCGCCGCCCAGAGGGGTGAAAAGGGTCCTGAGTGGCGGTATGGCCCTCGTCCTCAGGTGGGCAGCAGCCTTGCGTGCGCCGAGTTCGACAGGAGGGCTGCGCTGGCGGCGGTGGACAGCCGTGGTGTCGAACTCGGCGACGACAGGGCTGTCGCGACTGTATTTCATTTCGAAGCAAGCAATGCTCCCTGCGCCGGACGGGTATGGCACCGCGTCCCACCGCGGCCATCGACACACCTGCCGCTGTCGGTCTTCGACGACGTGTACGCGCTAGCTGACGCGCTCCAACCGCAAAGGATGAACAACGAAACGACGTTTTCGGGTTGCTCCGCGTTATGACACCGCAGGCCTGTAAAGAGACTTGCGGGCCGCATCGGTCATCACTGCCGTGATCTCTCCCAGGCAACTGTGATGTTGTGTGCAGCTTGCTCTCACCTAGCCGGTCCATAACAGAAAGCACAACGTCGGCACGGCGCTTCGCGTGCTGCATCTGATCAAGGAGTGAGCGATGGACAGCGTCGCAGGCGGAAACTATCGACGGATAGCGACAAAGGTGGCGATCGGGGTGGTCGGCGCCTCGGTCGCGGTGGGCGTCGTGGCGGCTTGCTCCGGCGGATCGACCACCCCGGGAGTCACCCCGACGACGACAGCGCCACCCGCGGCCACCGCGCCGGCCAAGAGCGGCCACGCCCATGGACTCATCGGCCAGATCACCGCCGAGAGCGGGTCGACCTGGAGCGTCAACGCCAGGAACGGCACTCAGTACACCGTGACCATCACGCCTCAAACCCAGTTCGGCACCAGGCGAAGGCCCGGCACCGCACAGCAGTTCCCGGTCGGCAGTACCGTGCACGTAAGCGGTACCACCAACGGCAACACAGTCACTGCGAACCGGATCACC
The DNA here is from genome assembly GCA_025924655.1 of Pseudonocardiaceae bacterium. Taxonomy (GTDB): domain Bacteria; phylum Actinomycetota; class Actinomycetes; order Mycobacteriales; family Pseudonocardiaceae. Next base: position 1,169 of record JAICHZ010000355.1, read on the forward strand.
GCAACCAGACTCCGACACCCAGCGAGCACAACGCCCGTCTCCCCACCCAGTTGAAACGACGAGTCCTATCAGCCGTGGTAGCGGGGCGCTCGCCGTTCGACGAACGCCCTTACCCCTTCCCGCCCTTGCACACCGTCGGCGCTCGCAGCGATAGCCTTCGCCTCCTCGTCAAGCTGTTCGGCGAAGGTTCGGGACCAGCCACCGTGGACTAGATTGCGGGCCGCGCCCAGTGCGTCCGTCGCTCCATCGGCGAGTTCGGCGGCCAGGCGGTCGACCGTCGCACGCAACTCCTGATCATCGACCACCCGAGTGGCCAGACCCATGGCTTCGGCCTCGGCTGCTGACACCGCACGGTTGGTGAGAATGAGATCCCGGGCCCTGTTCGCGCCCACCGCCCGCGGCAACGTCCACGACATCCCGCCATCCGGGGTTAGGCCAATCGCCGTGTATGCGGTGCGTACCCGGGCTGACCGCCCAAGGACCAGGACGTCGGCCAGCAACGCCAGGCTCAGGCCACCGCCGGCCGCCCAACCCTGCACACCGACGACAATCGGTGCGGCCGAAGCCGTTAGCGCGAGCACGGCCTGGTGGAACCCGGTAGCCCAGGTATGTACAGACGTTCCGGGCTCGGCTGCCTCGGCGAAAACTCGGACATCGCCTCCCACGCAGAACGTCTTGCCCTCGGCCACGATGGCGATGCATCCGACGTTTCCGTTCAGCTGAGACGCTGCGGCGCGAAGCTCGTCGACGAACTGCGCGTCGATGGCGTTGCCCCGCTCCGGTCGGACCAGAACGATCCGCAGCACCCTGCCATCGCGCTCCACCCGGATCCGGGATTCCAGCCCGCCGCCCACGACGTCAGCCGATCACGGGGCTCAGCCGAGGTCGCCGGTGTCGAAGGTGTCGCAGCTCGTCAAGTCACCGGACTGGTACCCGGTGAGGTACCACTTCTGGCGCTGTGCGGAGGTGCCGTGGGTGAACTCGCTCTCGTTGACTTGACCGCCACCGAGCTGGGTTTGGATGTAGTCGTCACCGATGCGGGAGGCGGTGTCGAGCGCTGCGCTGACGTCCGCGTCGGTGACGTCGACGATCAGCGGCCGACCGGATGATCCAGGGGTAGTACTCGCATTCTTCGCCCAGACCCCGGCGTAGCAGTCGGCCTGCAGCTCCAGCCGCACCGAGCCAGATGTCGGCCCGGAGTCGCCCGCCTGGACCCGACGTGAGGTGCCGAGCAGGTTCTGCACGTGGTGGCCGTACTCGTGCGCGATCACGTATGCCCGGGCGAACGGTCCACCTTTCGCGCCGAAGCGCTGCTCAAGCTCCTGGAAGAAGCGCAAGTCGACGTAGCTCTCGCGGTCGGCAGGACAGTAGAAGGGGCCGGCCTCCGAACTTGCGCTGCCGCAAGCGCTGTTCACCCCGCCGTTGAAGAAGGTGATCCGGGGCTTGCGATAAGTGCGCCCAGAGCTGGCGAAGGCGCCGGCCCAGTAATCGTCCAGGGAGTTCACGACGGCGACGACCTCGCAGTCAAGCGCGGTGTTGGCGTCTCGGCCGTGCTGGCAGCTCTGGCTGATTTGTGTGTTGTCGGCGCTCTGCCCCGCACCGAGCCCGGGCAGGCCGTTGGGCAGCGGGCTGGCTGGGCCGCCACTGAGCTGGGAGAGCAAGAAGTAGAGCAGCAGACCGACGAGGCCGACACCGCCGCCGCCCACCGCAACCCGGCCGCCGAGTCCGCGGCCGCGCTGGTCGTCTACCTGAGAGGTGTCGAGGTCGGCGCCCTCATCGAACCGCACGCTGCCTCCTGCGATTTCCCACCAGGTGCAGCACCGACGTGCTCACTGAGGGTGGCGAGATCGTCGGTGTGCACGTCGAGGCAGTCCGCGACCCTGGCTCGGCCATGCCCGGCTGATCATACGCCCGCACACGGAACACTGCTCTTCGGCGACGGACTGCCGGCTCCCAGCAGGCAAGTGCTGGCCGTGCGGCGGCCTAACGAGCTGTCGTGATCGCCGGAACTGTGTGATGGCCGTGCGATCCTGCACGGTCAGCGCTCACTGTCGGCGATCTTGAGAACGCGGCCAAGGCGGCATCCGGCGGCGTCTGATGCGCGACGGGGCCCCGCACTGGGAACGCTGG
>JAICHZ010000356.1 GCA_025924655.1 Pseudonocardiaceae bacterium
CGCGCGGACCGGTGCGAGCCACCGTCACCGTGCCGGGATCGAAGTCGATCACGAACCGGGCGCTGCTGCTGGCCGCGCTGGCCGGCACCGGCGGCACCATCCGGGGAGCGCTGCGCAGCCGGGACACCGACCTCATGATCGGTGCACTGGGAGCCATGGGAGTGCCCATCTCACGCACGCCGGCTGGCGAGCTGGACGTGGCGGCGCACAGGGGGCTGCGCGGCGGCGCCACGGTGGACTGCGGGCTGGCCGGCACCGTGATGCGCTTCGTCCCGCCGCTGGCCGCGCTGGCTGACGGTCCGGTGCGCTTCGACGGCGACGAGCGGGCCCGGCAGCGACCGATGAGCGCGGTGCTGGCCGCGTTGCGCGCGCTGGGCTGCCGGATCGACGGGGACACGTTGCCGTTCGTGCTGCACGGCGTGCCTGGCCGGCCTGGCGGTGAGGTGCGGATCGACGCGTCGGGCTCCTCGCAGTTCGTCTCCGGATTGCTGCTCTCCGCGGCCGGGTACGGCGGCGGCATCACCGTCCATCACCACGGCCCGCCGGTGCCGTCGCGCCCGCATATCCAGATGACCGTGCAGATGCTCGCCGACCGGGGAGTCGAGGTGGACACCGACGGCGCGACATGGTGGGCGGTACCGCCGGGTCCGATCGCCGGCGGCGACTATGACGTCGAGCCGGACCTGTCCAACGCGACGGTGTTCCTGGCGGCGGCCGCGGTCACCGGGGGGCAGGTCACCGTACCGGGCTGGCCGCGGCGCACCACCCAGGCCGGTGACGCGATCCGCCCGTTGCTGTCCGAGATGGGCTGCGAGGTGGCCTTCGGCGAGCGCGGGCTGGCCGTCTCGGGTCCCGATCGACTCGAGGGCCTCAGGGGCATCGACACCGACCTGCGCGACGTCGGGGAACTCACCCCGACGATAGCGGCGCTGGCGGCGCTGGCCAGCGGGCCTTCCCGGCTGCGCGGCATCGCCCACCTGCGCGGGCATGAGACCGACCGGCTGGCCGCGCTGGCCACCGAGTTCGCGGCCCTGGGCGGCGACGTGCGGGAGACGCCCGACGGCCTGGAGATCCACCCGCGGCCGTTGCATGCGGAGCCTGACCGGCCCTGGGGCGCCTACGCCGATCACCGGATGGCCACCGCCGGCGCGATTCTGGGCTTGGTGGTGCCGGGAGTCGCTGTCGATGACATTGCCGCCACGACCAAGACGCTGCCAGAGTTTCCGGCTCGCTGGTCGGCGATGCTGGCCGGTGGTGCGGACTGAGCCGGCCCGGTAGCCGCGGCGGTCAGAGCCTCGACGAAGCCGACGTCCGGGTCCGGCCGGGGCGGCGCGGTTCGCGCCCCCGCACCAAACGCCGCCCGGAACATGCCGACGCCGTCGGCGCGATGGTCGTGGCGGTGGACCGCGGCCGGTGGACCTGCGCGCCCGATGATGACCCGACCGCCCGGGTGACGGCGATGCGGGCCCGCGAGCTCGGTCGTACCCCGGTGGTGGTGGGTGACCAGGTAGGGCTGGTCGGCGAGGTCAGCGGCGCACCGGACGGGCTGGCCCGGATCGTCCGCGTTGCGCAGCGGACCAGCGTGCTGCGCCGCACCGCCGACGACGGCGACCCCTACGAGCGGATTGTGGTGGCCAATGCCGAGCAGCTACTCATCGTCGCCTCGCTGGCCGACCCGCCGCCGCGGACCGGGCTGATCGACCGCTGCCTGGTAGCGGGTTTCGCGGGTGGGCTAACACCGGTGCTGTGCCTGACCAAACGTGACCTCGCCGCGCCGGACGCGATCCTGGAGCGCTACGCCGCACTGGACATCCCGGCGCTGGTGACCGCCCCGGAGACCGGGGTGGACGCGGTGCGGGCCCGGCTGGCGGGTCGGGTCTCGGTCCTGGTCGGGCACTCCGGAGTGGGCAAGTCGACGCTGGTGAACCGGCTGGTGCCGGATGCTTTGCGGGCCACCGGGGCGGTCAGTGGAGTGGGTAAGGGGCGGCACACTTCCAGCTCCGCCGTGGCGTTGCCGCTGCCCGGCGGTGGGTGGGTGGTGGACACCCCGGGGATCCGTTCCTTCGGCCTGGCGCACGTGACTCCCGACGACGTCGTCCGCGCCTTCGCCGACCTGGCCGCTGCGATCGAGAACTGCCCGCGAGGCTGCACCCACCTCGGCCCCCCCGCCGACCCGGAGTGCGCCCTCGACGAGCTCGACGGCGCCGCGCACCGCCGCGCGATCTCGGTGCGGGAGTTGCTCACCGCGCTCGCCGACTGATCCAACTCACTGCGACTCCGTAGTCATGTGCGGGTAGGTGTGATCCGTCGGGGGGTCGAAGGTCTCCTTGATCCCCCGGGGGCTGGTCCAGCGCAACAAGTTGATCACCGAGCCGGCCTTGTCGTTGGTGCCCGACGCGCGTGAGCCGCCGAAAGGTTGGCGACCCACGACCGCCCCGGTGGGCTTGTCATTGACGTAGAAGTTGCCAGCCGCGAAACGCAGCGCCGCCTGAGCCCGCACCACCGCCTGCCGGTCGGTGGCGAACACCGCGCCGGTGAGGGCGTAGGGGCCGGAGGAGTCGATGACGTCGAGGATCGCGGTGTAGTCGGCGTCGGGGTAGACGTGCACCGCGAGGATCGGTCCGAAGTACTCCGTGGCGAATATCTCGTGCGTGGGGTCGGCGCCGAGCAGTACCGTGGGCTGCACGAACCACCCCAGCGAGTCGTCGCAGCCTCCCCCGGCGAGGACCTCGATCGACGGGTCGGTGGCGACCCGGGCCAGCAGGGCGCGGTGCTTGGCGAACGCCTGGGCGTTGATCACCGCACCGCCGAAGTTCGACAGGTCGGCGACGTCGCCATAAGTGATGGTCCGGGTGGTGTCGGCAAGCTGTTCGCGCAGGCCGCCGTCCCACAGCGACCGGGCGAGGTACGCCCGGGAGACCGCGGAGCATTTCTGACCCTGGTACTCGAATGCTCCGCGCACCAGTGCCGTCGTCACCGCGGCGGGGTCGGCCGAAGGGTGCGCGATCACGAAGTCCTTGCCGCCGGTCTCCCCCACGATGCGCGGGTAGCTGCGGTAGCTGTCGAGGTGATCAGTGATAGTGCGCCAGAGTGCCTTGAAGGTCTTGGTGGAGCCAGTGAAGTGCAGTCCGGCGAAGTTCGGATCGGCCAGCGCGACCTCGCTGACCGCGGCGCCGTCACCGGTGACCAGGTTGATCACCCCGGGCGGCAGCCCGGCAGCCTCCAGCAGCCGCATCGTGACGTGCGCCGCGAACTGCTGGGTGGGAGTGGGTTTCCACAGCACCGTGTTGCCC
>JAICHZ010000357.1 GCA_025924655.1 Pseudonocardiaceae bacterium
AATTGCGTTCTGCTGTGCGAAACGCACCATCGGCACGTACACCACCGGCTGGGACATCCTCATCCAGCACGCCCACGTCGAATTGATACCCCCCGAAATCATTGACCCGACCCGCACCCCACTACACAACCCACTCCGTTGCTAACGCATCAGAACAAGCGCAGTTCAAGGCTTTCGGCACCGCGCAACTCGTCATAGTCGATGGTGACGCAGCGAATTCCACGGTCGGTAGCGAGCGTGTGCGCCTGCGGCTTGATCTGCTGGGCGGCGAACACCCCGCGGACCGGGGCGAGCTGCGGGTCGCGGTTGAGCAAGCTCAGGTACCGAGTGAGCTGCTCCACGCCGTCGATCTCGCCCCTACGCTTGATCTCCACTGCCACAGTCACGCCGTCGGCGTCCCGGCACAGCAGGTCGACCGGCCCGATCGCGGTGGGGTACTCACGGCGGATCAGGGTGAAGCCGGGGCCCAGCGTCGCGGTGTGCTCGGCCAGCAGGACCTGCAGGTGAGCTTCGACGCCGTCCTTGGTCAGTCCTGGATCCACGCCGAGCTCGTGACGTGAGTCCTGCACCACCTCGTCGATCTCGATGATCAGCTGTTCACCGGCCCGGTTGGTGACTGTCCAGCGGCCTGGTTGTTCGACCACTGTGCAGGGCGGACTCATCCAGTTCAACGGCTTGTAGGCGCCGCCGTCGGCGTGCACGCTCACCGATCCATCCGTCTTGACCAGCAGCAGCCGCAGCGCCATCGGCAGGTGCGCGGTCAGCCGGCCAACGTAGTCCACCTGGCAACGAGCGATCACAAGACGCATGGTGGACCAGCCTAGGACACCATCCTCAGCTCGACATGAAAGCGGTGGTCGGTGCATCCACCGCGGTGGGGTCAACACCCGCTAACCGGATCACTCCAGCGCCTCGGACGTGCGCACCTTACCGACTGCTTAGTCCGGCCAGGCTGGTCGGCGCTTTGCCAGGAAGGCTGCCATACCCTCCTTGGCGCTCTCGGTCTGGGAAGCGGCGGCCATCACCTCCAACGCGATGGCGTAGGCGTCCGCCTCCGGACGGTCGAGGTGCGCGTAGAGAGTCTTTTTGCCCAGTGCCTTGCTGGTCCGGCTACCGCGGGTGGCGCGGGCGAGGAGATCGCCTACCGCGGCGTCGAGTTCCGCGTCCGGAACTACCCGGTTAACCAAACCCCATTGCGCGGCGGTGCGGGCATCCACCACGTCACCGGTCAGCGCCATCTCCATCAACCGCTTGCGCCCGATCGACCGGGCGACCGGCACCGCCGGCGTATGGCAGAACCAGCCGCCCTTGCCACCGGGCAACGCGAACCCCGCCGACTCGGCCGCCACCGCAAGATCACAGGATGCCACCAGTTGACAACCCGCGGCCGTGGCCAGCGCATGTACTCGGGCGATGACAACCTGCGGAACCGACTGGATGGTTCGCATCACTTCGGTGCACAGTGCCAGCAGCTCCCGCACCCCTGCGAGGTCGCGCGAGGACACGTCGGCGAAGTCGTGACCGGCTGAGAACACCGTGCCCTCGGCACCGAGCACGATGCCGGTGGCGTCGGATCGACCCGCCTCGGTGAACGCGTCGCGCAGCTCGCCGAGGTGATCAGCCGACAGCGCGTTGCGTCGCTGCGGACGGTTCATCGTGATTCGGACGGTGTGACCGTCCCGCTCAACCCTCAGCCCAGCAAATCCCATACCCCGACGGTAATGCGGGCGGTCTTGGGGCTGCAAATGGCTCCATTTGGCAGTTCACGGGGTGACTAGCGGGGGCGGATGAGGGTCACGATCTCGTTCATGATCTCGGTGAGCTCGAAATCTTTGGGGGTGAAGACTCGGGCGACGCCCTGAGCGAGGAGTGTTTCGGCGTCGCGCGGGGGAATGATGCCGCCGACTACGACGGGCACATCCCCGGCGCCTGCCGCCCGCAATCCCTCGACCACCGCGGGCACCACTTCCAGATGCGAACCGGACAGCACCGACAGGCCCACCACGTGCACGTCCTCGGCCACCGCGGCCGCGACGATCTCCGCCGGAGTGAGCCGGATGCCCTGGTAGATCACCTCGAAGCCGACGTCGCGGGCCCGCACCGCCACCTGCTCGGCGCCGTTGGAGTGGCCGTCGAGACCGGGCTTGCCGACCAGGATCCGCAGCCGCTGGCCCAGCTCCTCACTGACCGCGCGGACCCGGTCCCGAACGCGCCCAATCGCGTCACCGGCCGAGCCGGCCGAGCCGGCCGACCCTGACGCCGACGCGCCGGCGAGCCCGGTCGGCGCCCGGTACTCGCCGAACACCTCGCGCAGCGTGGCCGCCCACTCCCCTGTCGTCACACCGGCGCGAGCACACGCCATCGACGCCTCGACCAGGTTGGCGTCGGTCTTGGCGGCCTGCGCCAGGACCTGCAGCGATGCCTCCACCGCAGTGCAGTCCCGGCTGGCCCGCCAGGCCCGGATCGCCTCGATCACCTGGGCCTCGGTTTCCGGATCGACAGTCTCAATAGCCGCGGCGCCGTCGGTCTGCAGCGGGCTGGGATCGGTCTCGGTGAACCGGTTCACCCCGACGACCACATCGTCGCCGTCCTCGATCCGCCGGCGCCGGACGGCAAGCGACGACACCAGCTGCGACTTCATGTATCCCGATTCGACGGCGGCGATCGCCCCGCCCATGCCCTGCACTCGGTCGATCTCCGCGCGGGCACCAGCGGCGATCTCGGCGACTCGAGCCTCGACAACCCGGGAGCCATCGAAGAGGTCCTCGTAGTCCAGCAGGTCGGTCTCATAGGCCAGCACCTGCTGCATCCGCAGCGCCCATTGCTGATCCCAGGACCGAGGTAGGCCCAGCGCCTCGTTCCACGCCGGCAGTTGCACCGCGCGCGCCCGGGCGTCGCGGGACAGCGTCACCGCGAGCATCTCCAGCACGATGCGCTGGACGTTGTTCTCCGGTTGCGGCTCCGTCAGCCCCAGCGAGTTGACCTGCACGCCGTACCGGAACCGACGCAGCTTGGGATCCGCCACGCCGTAACGGTCCCGGCAGATTTCATCCCACAACCGCCCGAACGCTCGTAACTTGCACATCTCCTCGACGAAGCGCACCCCGGCGTTGACGAAAAAAGATATCCGCCCGACGACCGCAGCGAAATCGGCCGGCGCAACCTGCCCGCAATCGCGCACCGAATCCAGCACGGCGATCGCCGTGCACATGGCGTAGGCGAGTTCCTGCACTGGCGTCGCGCCCGCCTCCTGCAGGTGGTAGCTGCAGATGTTGATCGGGTTCCACTTCG
>JAICHZ010000358.1 GCA_025924655.1 Pseudonocardiaceae bacterium
GTCAACACCCCGACGGCGGACTTGCGAGCCCAGTTCCTGCCGGAGCTGACCGCGCTGCTGCCGAGGATGCGCGACGCGCAGGTGCGCGACTTCTTCGTCACCCGGGAACGGCATGCGACGTTCCGGCCGGCTCCCGGTAGTGCGGCACTGCGCCCATCAGCGGTGACCGCGGCCCGGGGACTGTTCCTGGCTGGCGCGTGGACCGCCACCGGCTGGCCGGCGACGATGGAGGGCGCCGCGCGCAGCGGAGCCGCGGCCGCCACCGCCTTGCTCGAAACCGAACCGACGGACGTTGCCGCGGAGGTGGCGTGATGACCGCTGACGCATTGCAAACCGAAGCACTCGTCGGCGCGCCGGAACCCCCACCACCGGCACGACTAACGGCGCCCAGGGTGCTGCGCCGGGCTCGGGACGCGGTGGTCCCGGCAACGCGGGCGTTCATCGCCCGGCTGGACGAGACCAGCGCAGCGATCGCCTCCTACCACCTTGGCTGGACCGATACTGCCGGTGTTCCCACCCGAGGCGACGGCGGCAAGGCCGTCCGTCCCGCGCTGGCTACCCTGTCCGCGCAGGCGGCCGGTGCCCCGGCACGGACCGGAGTCCCCGGCGCGGTCGCCGTCGAGCTGGTGCACAACTTCTCCCTGGTGCACGACGACGTGATGGACGGCGACATCGAACGCCGGCACCGGCCCACGGTGTGGGCGGTATGGGGCACCACCAGCGCGATCCTCACTGGCGACGCGCTGCTGGCACTGGCCCAGGAGGTGTTGCTGGACAGCGCCTCACCACACCGAGCCGCCGCCGCGCGGCTGCTCGCCGAAGCCACCCGCCACCTCGTCCGCGGCCAGGTGCAGGACGTCGCCTTCGAGCGACGCTGCGACGTCACCCTCGATGAGTGCCTGGACATGGTGTCGGGCAAGACCGGCGCCCTGCTCTCGGCCAGCGCAGCGATCGGCGCGGTGCTGGCCGGCGCGCCGAGGGACGTGGTCGGCGCGTTGTCCACCTTCGGTGCGCAGTTGGGGATCGCCTTCCAGCTCGTCGACGACCTGCTGGGGATCTGGGGTGATCCGGCGGTCACCGGCAAACCGGTGTTCTCCGACCTGCGCTCGCGCAAGAAGACCCTGCCGGTGACCTACGCGCTGACCCATGGCGGTCTAGCCGGCCGCGAGCTCTCCCGCTGGCTCGCCGGGTCGGACGCTCCCGACGAGGCAGGGCTGCGGCGGGTCGCCGAGCTGGTCGAAGCCGCGGGAGGGCGGGACTGGGCGGCTGCCGAGGCGCAGCGTCGCATCGCGGCGGCCACTGACGCGCTGGCCGGAGTCCCGATGCGCGCCGGCCCGCGGGAGGACCTGATCACCATCGCCCACTTCATTGTCGCTAGGGAGGCCTGATGACCCGCACCAGTTCACTCGTCGACGGTATGGCCAGCCAGCCGCGCTCGGCTGCGCAGGCTCTGGCCGCTGCGGTTGCGAACTTGCGCGAGCGTCAGGATCCGCAGGGATGGTGGAAGGGCGACCTGGACACCAATGTGACCATGGACGCCGAGGACCTGCTGTTACGCGAGTTCCTGCACATCCGCACCGCCGGCGAAACCGAGGAGGCCGCCCGGTGGATCCGGTCGCAGCAGCGCGAAGACGGCAGTTGGGCGGTGTATTACGGGGGCCCAGGTGAGCTGTCCACCACCGTCGAGGCGTGGGTGGCGTTGCGCCTGGCCGGCGACCCGCCTGACGCCCCGCATCTGGCGCGGGCCGCGGAGTTCGTCCGGGCCAACGGGGGCCTGGAGCGCACCCGGGTGTTCACCCGCGTCTGGCTGGCCATGTTCGGGTTGTGGTCCTGGGACGACCTGCCGCACCTACCACCGGAGCTGATCTTCTTTCCGAAGTGGTTCCCGTTCAACGTCTACGACTGGGGGTGCTGGGCCCGGCAGACGATCGTGCCGCTGACCATCGTCTGCACCCTGCGCCCGGTGCGCTCACTGCCCTTCGGAGTTGACGAGCTGCGTACCGGTAGCCCCGCATTGCGCCCGGAAGCGGCCCCGGCACCGCCGTGGACCTGGGCCGGCTTGTTCCAGCGCACCGACCGGGTGCTGCACGCCTACTCGCGGCGCCCGGTGCGCCTGTTGCGGCGCGCGGCGATGCGCCGGGCCGCGGAGTGGATCCTGGCTCGCCAGGAGGCCGACGGTTGTTGGGGCGGCATCCAGCCGCCCTGGGTGTATTCCTTGCTTGCGTTGCACCTGTTGGGCTACTCGCTCGACCACCCGTCGCTGCGAGCGGGTCTCGCCGGGCTGGAGGGCTTCGTCCTGCGGGAGAAGACCGAGGATGGGTGGGTCCGGCGGTTGGAGGCCTGCCAGTCCCCGGTATGGGACACCTGCCTAGCGGTCACCGCACTGCTCGACGCGGGAGTCCCGGCCGAGGATCCCGCGCTGACCCGCGCCGCTGACTGGCTGCTCGGCGAGGAGATCACGGTGCGGGGTGACTGGTCGGTCCGCCGGCCCGGCCTCGCGCCCGGAGGGTGGGCCTTCGAGTTCCACAACGACACCTACCCCGACACCGACGACACCGCCGAGGTGGTGCTCGCGCTGCGGCGCGTCGGCCTGCCGGATCGCAGCGCGCTGGATCGCGGGGTGGCGTGGCTGATCGGGATGCAGTCCAAGGACGGCGGCTGGGGAGCCTTCGACGCCGACAACACCCGGACGCTGTGTACGAAGCTGCCGTTCTGCGATTTCGGCGAGGTGATCGACCCACCATCGGCTGACGTCACAGCCCACGTCGTCGAGGTGCTGGCCGCCGAGGGTCAGGCCGACAGCGTGGTCTGCCGGCGCGGCGTGCAATGGCTGCTGGCCGCGCAGGAACCCGACGGATCCTGGTTCGGCCGGTGGGGCGCGAACTACGTCTACGGCATCGGCGGTGTGGTGCCCGCGCTGATCGCCGCCGGGATACCGGCTGATTCCATGTGCATCCGCCGGGCGATCCGGTGGCTGGAGCAGCACCAGAACGACGACGGCGGGTGGGGCGAGGACCTGCGCTCCTATGACAACCGGGCATGGGCCGGCCGCGGTGAATCAACCGCCTCGCAGACCGCGTGGGCGCTGCTGGCCCTGCTGGCCGCCGGCCAGCGTTCCTCCGACGCCGTCGAGCGGGGGGTGCGGTGGTTGTGCGATACCCAGCGCGCGGACGGATCGTGGGACGAGCCGCAGTTCACCGGCACCGGATTCCCGGGCGACTTCTACATCAACTACCACCTCTACCGGATGGTGTTCCCGATCACCGCGTTGGGCCGGTA
>JAICHZ010000359.1 GCA_025924655.1 Pseudonocardiaceae bacterium
CTGGTAATGCGGGCGGAGCGAAGGGGACGGGTCATCCAGGTTTGAGCTGATGGTCAACCGGAGTGCCCGGGAGGAGCCGGATGAGCGAGCCAAGCTCGAAGTCGTTTGAGATCTCTAAGCAGGTGGTCGCGGCGGCGTTTGAGAAGGTCAAAAGCAAGAAGGGAGCGGCCGGGGTCGACGGTGTCACGGTCGAGCAGTTCGCACAGGATTACAAGAACAACCTGTACAAGCTGTGGAATCGGATGTCGTCGGGGAGTTCTTTTCCCGCCCCGGTACGGATGGTGGAGATTCCCAAGGATGGGGGTCGTGGCACGAGGGTCCTCGGAGTGCCGACGGAGGCGGCATAGTGCCGCGTCGTCCAGTGATGGTTTGGGTTTTGTTGTCGTCACGCATCCCTTCCATGCGCTGAGTGGGCAGCGGCTGGAGGTTCTGTTCGTCAAGCGCCGGGCGGGGGATTCGGTGTTCGTGTGCTCCGGTGGTGTCAGTGGCCAGATGACGGTGTCCCGGTCGTGGACCGATCGGGGTGAGCCGTCCCAGTCGCATCGGTTGTCGGCCGAGGGGCTGGCCGAGCTGTTTGCGGTGACACGCGCGATCCAGGGTCGTTGATTGCCGTGCCTGGCAACGGCACACTCTTGTGTGATGAAAGAGCACAAGAACGATCTGGCTGGGTTGTCGGTCCGGGCGCTGCGGGCGCGACGGCGGCGGCTCGCGGCGCGGCTGGGGGATGTGGAGGCGGTGCTGGCCGGGTCGCTGGTGGAGCAGACACGGCGCTGCGGCAAGCCGGGCTGCCGCTGCGCCGGGGGCGACCCGCACGGCCCGTATGCCTACTTCGCTGCGAAAACAGCGGGTCGGGGGCGGTTGAGGTACGTGCCTTCGAACCTGGTGGCCCTGGTGCGGGCCGGCCTGGCTCGCGGCGAGCAGGTCGAAGCGGTGCTGGCGGAGATCTCGGCGATCAACGCCGAGCTGCTGGTCAGGCGAGAACTGAGGTAGTCGGTGACCGCCGCCGCGCCGGGTGCCGTGTTGACCGGATCCTTGCGGGCCGAAGCGGTGACGGTGCTGGCCAACATGACGATGGCGGCGCTGAAAGGCGGCGGTGATGAACGGCGAGACAAAGATCAGCAGCACGCACCGCGACCGGCTGGCGGTGATCTACCTGCGGCAGTCGTCGATGGCGCAGGTCCGCGAGCACACCGAGTCGACGACGCGCCAGTACGGCCTGGCCGAGGTGGCGGTCGCCCTGGGGTGGGCCCGCCAGGACGTGGTGGTCATCGACACCGATCTGGGGGTCTCCGGTCGGTGGGGCGTGGCCCGGGTGGGGTTCACCGAGCTTGTCGGCCGGGTATGTTCCGGCGAGGTCGGGGCGATTTTCGGGATCGAGATCTCCCGGCTGGCCCGCTCGAACGCCGAGGTGGCCCGGTTGATGGAATTCGCTGCGATCACCCAGACGCTGCTGATCGACGCCGATGGCATCTACGATCCCGGCGATATCAACGACCGGATGCTGCTCGGGATGAAAAGCACCATCGGGGAGGTGGAGCTCCACGTCATGGCGCAGCGCCTGGCAGCCAGCAAGAAGGCCGCGGCCGAGCGCGGCGAGCTGCGCACCCCCCTGCCCGTCGGATATGTCCACGACCAAGCCGGCGAGGTCGTCATCGACCCCGACGCCGAGGTCGCGGCCGCGATCCGTGACCTGTTCGCCGCCTTTGCCGCGTGCGGCTCGGCCTACGGTGTGGTCACCGCGTTCACCGACCGGCGCTTCCCGCTGCGCGCCTACGGCGGAGCCTGGGCCGGGCAGCTGCGCTGGGGCCGCCTCACCCACGCCCGAGTGCTGGGAGTGCTGAAAAACCCGTGCTACGCCGGGGCGTACGTGCATGGCCGCTACACCTCGCGGCGCGCCGTCGAGCCCGACGGCACCGTGCGCACCAACCTCATCGAACGGCCCCGCGCCCAGTGGCCCGTGCTGATCCACGATCACCACGAGGGCTACCTCAGCTGGGCCGAGTACCTGGCCAACGAGACAAAACTGGCCGCCAACCGGACCAACGCCGGGGCCCGGCCACCCCGCGAGGGATCGGCGCTGTGTCAGGGGATCATCACCTGCGGGTCCTGCGGCAAGCCTATGCGCACCAACTATCGCTCCGGCCAGAAACCCTCCTATGAGTGCTCGCGCCGCGCCGATGGGCTCACCACCCCGACCTGCCGATCCATCGCCGCGTCCGCAGTCGACGTCGCAGTCGCCGACAGGCTGCTCCAAGCGCTCAATCCCGCCGAGATCGCGCTCGCCCTGGCCGCCGCCGACGACGTCACCGATCGGCACCAACGCATCAGCCGCGCCGCCGAACTCGCCGTCGAACGCGCCCGCTATGAGGCTGACCGGGCCGAACGCGCCTTCTGCCAGGTGGAGCCAGAAAACCGGCTGGTCGCTCGCACCCTGGAGGCCCGGTGGGAGACCAAACTCGCCGCTTTGACCGAAACCGAGCAGGCCCTGGCCGCCGCCCAGGATGCCCGCCCGCCCTTACCCACCCGAGTCGAGTTGGAGAACCTGGCCGCCGACCTGCCCGGACTCTGGCAGGCACCCACCACCAGCAACAAGGACCGCAAACGGCTGCTGCGCACCCTGATCGCCGACGTCACGCTGCTGCCCGAAACCGATCCCACCACAGCGCGAATCGGACTCCGCTGGCACACCGGCTCCACCAACGAACTCCTCGTGACCCGGCCGCTGCCACCCGGCCCGGCCAAGCGCAGCCCCTCACCAGCAGTCGAGCTCATCCGCCAGCTCGGCCCGACCACCGACACCCGAGATATGGCCGACAAGCTCAACGCCGCCGGGCTGACCACCGGCCACGGGCAACCCTTCGACGTCGCCGCCGTCCAATGGATCCGCCACGCTTACCGCATCCCCGCCCCTACGCCCTACGCCAACGGAGAGATCAGCGTCGCTGACGCCGCCGGGCGACTCGGTTGCAGCATCGGTGTCATCTACGACTGGATCACCACCGGCAAACTCACCGCCCGCCGCGGAGCCGGCAACCGGCTCTGCATCCCCTGGACCGAGCACGTCGCACTCGAGTGCCGCCGCCGTATCACCGAGTCCGGGCACCTCAACCCCGCAGCCCGGCGCACCAAACCCCGCACCCGAGCCTGACCCCACCGGAAAATGTCAGTGCCCTCCGGCACCATGGCACCCAACCGTTCAACCAGCTCTGCACCGCACCAACGAGAAGATCCCGACACGCGATTGCAGGAGGGGCAGTATGAAATCACCGTCCC
>JAICHZ010000360.1 GCA_025924655.1 Pseudonocardiaceae bacterium
CGGACCGTGCGCAGCCCCCGCCGCGAGGTGATCTCCCGGTGCTACAACGCGATGATCCGGCTCACCCATGGCGCCCGCTTCTCCGACGCTCAATGCGGCTTTAAAGCCGCCCGCACCGACGTGATCCGTCCGTTGCTGGCGCACGTGGCCGACGACGGGTGGTTCTTCGACACCGAGCTACTACTGCTGGCCGAACACAACGGGTTACGGGTACAGGAAGTGCCGGTCGACTGGGTCGAAGATCTCGATAGCCGGGTACAGATACTGTCCACCGCCATGGCGGACGTGCGCGGGCTGGCTCGGGTGGCTCGGGCCAAGGTCAGCGGTGCGGCCCGGGTGACGGATTTGCCGCGCCGGCCAGCGCCGCGCTCGGCGCACCCCGATGCGGTGCTCGCGGTGCGCGAGCGCGGGTTGCGCTGGCAGCTGGTGACGTTTGCGTTGATCGGTCTGGCGTCCACCGCGGCAACGGCCTTGCTCTATGCGCTGTTTCGCTCCTGGTCGCCGCCGCTGATGGCGAATCTGGTCGCGCTGGTGCTGGTGAACCTGGTGAATACCGAGGCCAACCGGCGGCTGACCTTCGCCGGCGCCGACGTGTCCCGCCAGCGGGTCCATCTGCAGGGGCTGGTCGTCTTCGCGCTGTACTACGCGCTCACCTCAGGCGCGCTGCTGCTCCTGGAGATCCTGGTCGCCAACCCGTCGCGGTGGCTAGAAGTCGCCGTCCTACTGGCGGCCTCAGCCGTAGGCACCGCCGGCCGCTTCGTGCTGCTCCGCAACTGGGTCTTCCCAACATGACCGCCCCCGTCGACGTACCCGCATCGCGCGGGCTGGGCGGGGTTATCAAGCCAGGTTTTACCCCGCTGAGCCCGCTCAATGCGGTTCGTCCGCCGATTCTGTTGGGCGCGATCTGCGTGCTGGCGGGAGTGTTGTACGCGTGGGGAATGGACGCGGCGGGGTGGGGGAACCCGTATTACTCGGCTGCGGTGAAGTCCATGTCGGCGAGCCTGACGAACTTCGTGTTCGGCTCGTTCGACCCACTCGGTGTAGTCACCGTCGACAAGCCACCGATGGCGTTATGGCCGATGGTGGCCTCCGCAGCGGTCTTCGGATATCACGGATGGTCGCTGCTGTTACCGCAGGTACTCGAAGGCGTGGCGGCGGTATTCCTGCTGCATCGCACAGTGCGACTGTGGGCCGGTGAGCACGTCGCGCTGCTGGCCGCACTGGTATTCGCGGTCACCCCGGTGACCGTGGCGATCAACCGCGACACCAATCCCGACACCCTGATGGTGCTGCTACTGGTAGCCGCGGCCTATGCGCTCAGTCGGTCCCTCGTGACAGAGCCCGGCCGCGCGACTCGCTGGCTGCTGCTGGCGGCGGTGTTCCTCGGGCTGGGCTTCGTCACGAAGATGCTCCAGGCGTGGATCGTCGTCCCGGTGTTCGCCGTGGCGTATCTGGTCGGCTCGTCAGCCCCGCTGCGCCGGCGGCTGCTCGATGTCCTCGGCGCCGGCGTCGTGCTGTTGGCCAGCTCGATGTGGTGGGTCGCGCTGGTCAGCTTCTGGCCTGGGTCCAAGCCCTACATCGGCGGCAGCACCGACGGCTCAGTGCTCAACCTGGTGATCGGCTACAACGGCCTGGGCCGCATCCTCGGCCGCCAGGCCGGCCGCGAACTGGTCGGTGGCCCCGGTATGCCCGGTGGCCCCCGTATGCCCAGTGGCTTCGGGGGCTCCGGCCGTCCCGGTGGTGGTCCCGGCGGTGGCGCTTTCGGCGGCGGATCGGGCTTCACCCGGCTGTTCGGCGAGCAGGTGGGCGGGCAGATCAGCTGGCTGCTGCCGTTGTGTCTCCTTGTGCTTGTCGCGGTCGCCATCGCGGGGATCAGGCAGTGGCGGTCCGGACAGACCTCGGATTCGGCCCGCCGGGCCGGCTGGGTGCTCTGGGGTGGCTGGTTGCTACTGGTGGGAGTGGTGCTCAGCGCCGCCCAGGGCGGCTTCCATTCGTACTACACCACGGAGATGGCCCCAGCCGCCGCCGCGGTGACCGCCGCCGGGGTGGCCGCGATGTGGCGGCACTACCGCCGTCCGGGTGGATATCGCTGGTTGCTGTTACCGGCGGCTGTGACGCTGACGGCTGGCTGGGCCTGGGTGCTGGTCTCCCGGGACATCTCGTGGAATGGCTGGCTGCGTTACGCCGTCGTCGGCGCCGCGGTTGTCGCGGTGGTGCTGCTGGTCGCGGGCAGGCTTTCGCTGAAGGGTACGAGCTGCGCGATGTCCCGGGTGGCCGGCGTGCTGGCCGTCGTCACGTTGCTGGCCGCTCCGGCCTTATGGTCCACTGCCACCGCGGTCGCGGCCGGTGGTGGCGCGATGGCCCAGGCCGGCCCGTCCGGCTCCGGATTCGGTGGCGGGCCGGGCGATCGGGCTCGGGGTGTGCCTGCGCAGTTCCGGGGCGCTATGCGCGGAAACCTCACCGCTGAGCAGAACAAGATCTTGGCTTACGCTCAGGCCAACTCTGCGGGCTCCCGGATCACGCTGGCGGTCGACGGCGGCGCGATGGCCGCCGAGGCGTACCTCATCCACAGTGACGCCGTGATCGTCGGGATGGGTGGATTCAGCGGCCAAGACCCAGTTCCAACGGTGGCCTCGCTCACCCAGTGGGTCCAGCAGGGACAGCTGCGATTCGTCGTGACCAGCGGCCGCGAAGGTGGTCGGGGTGCGAGTGGCAGAGGCATCCGAGGTGGGGTGTCAACCCTGCGTACCCAGTGGGTGCAGCAGCACTGCGCCGTCGTCAACCCTGCTTCCTACGGCGGGGCCGCGCCAGCCAGCGCCAACGCCGCCGGCCCTGCCGATCGCAGCGAAGTTCTCTACGACTGCCGGGCCCGATAGTCGGACCTGGCGCTGGAGATGGTGCAGCGCTGGAGCGCCGCTGACATCGAGCGGCTTGGCCGGGCTGACGCGTGAGCGGCGATTTTCAGGTGGTGCTCGATTCGCTGGGAGCGATGAGCGGCAGCTACACCTCCGACCGCTGACTCCGGGCGCCTGACGGCCGGCCGGTAGCCAAGCAGGTGCGCTTGCGCAAACGGCACCGACCGGGCAGGCCAACTGCGCCATCGCGTTCACTGACAGCAAATTATTCTGCTCAACTTTGACGTCTGGTCACCGACGTTTGGGCCGGGCTTTGTCAGTGCCTCGTTGTAGAATGGGGTCATGTCGACGGCGGTGGTGTGGCAAGACAGTGATGCCGCATTGGTCGCTGAGTTGGGTGCGTTGGAAACCCAG
>JAICHZ010000361.1 GCA_025924655.1 Pseudonocardiaceae bacterium
AGGATTGTGTTCGCATTGTTTCCTTCCCTCCTCGCTGAGGTAAAGCATAGGTACGTTACCTCGATTACAACGGTACCTCCATGAGCCCCCGAGTCCGCGGTATTCCCAGCGTCCTTTCAGCTCGCCCCGGTATTCCCAGCAAACTTTCAGGTGCCCATTGGGAACCGATCGCATTGTGACCGCCAGAAAGCACCCGTAGTATGGTTACTGCCTGAACTCGACAGCACCGACGTTTTTCTCGATGAAAAAGGTCGGTGCTGTCGAGTTCACGACGGTGAGCGCCGTTACTTCAGGATGTTGACGGCGCGGGCGATGACTAGGGCGACTGTGACCAGGGAGACCAGCGACTGGGCGAGCATGGTCAGCTTGGCCCATCGCGACAGCGGCATTACGTCGGTGGGACTGAAGGCGGTGGCGTTGGTGAACGACAGATACAGGTAGTCCACGAACTCGGGTTCCCACTCCGGTGGGGCCAGCTCCGGGCTTTGCATCTGGACGAACTGGAAGTCGGGGATCGGCTGGCGGGCGTAGGCCCGGGCGGCCGGACCGCCGCGATCGAACTGCCAGTACCACAGGCCGAAGGCGATGATGTTGGTCAACCAGATCGCCGCCCCACTGGCCAGCAGCGGACCGGCGTTCTCGCCTTCCCGACCGTGTACCAGGCCGAGCACCAGTAGGGTCGCTGACCAGGCATTGGCCAGACTGAGCAATGCAGTCAGGGTGAGGCTGGCTGCGCGCTGCGCTCGGGATTCTCGATCGAACCGCCTTGGGTTGGCCACGATCAGCGCAATCAGCAGCGCTAGTTCCAGGCTGGGCAGCAGCCACCGGGACTGCAACACCAACTGATCGGGCAGGGCTATCTGCAAGGCGATGGCGACCACGATCGCCGCGGCCACCGGCCAGCGGCTTTCCCCCTTGGTCGGGCGCAACCAAGCCGGCATGTGCGCGTGCTCCAGGCGAGCCGCCGGACCGGAGATCGGGAGGTGACCGGCGTGCAGCGACTCCTCCATGTGCGCGAGTTCCTCGTGCGCGGCCGCGAGGGCGCGCAATGTGTGCTGGGTGGTCTCATCGGGGTCAGCAGTGCCGTCACCGGTCCGACTCGGGGTGTCGTCCACCCGCCCGACGTTACCGCCGCCGACCGCCTCCCTCGGCGCACCTCACCGGGGTTGCATGACCGGTTGGGTTCACTGCCATCT
Organism: Pseudonocardiaceae bacterium; assembly: GCA_025924655.1. GTDB lineage: Bacteria > Actinomycetota > Actinomycetes > Mycobacteriales > Pseudonocardiaceae. The sequence continues at coordinate 1,197 of JAICHZ010000361.1, forward strand.
GCCTCGCGGCCGCCGGCGCCGGCCTACTCACGTCCCAACGCCTCCCGGCCTGAAGTGGGTGCCCTTGAACCGGCTGATCAGGAGCGCGGCGATGCCGACCCAGGCGAGCCCGAGTGCCGCGCCGGCGGCGACATCGCTGGGGTAATGCACGCCTAGCAGCACCCGGGAGGCGGCGACGGCGCAGATCAGCAACGTCCCGGCGGCCAGCAGCAACGCTCGGGACCAGCGGACGGCTCGCGGCAGGAGCAGCACCACCAGCGCCCCGTAGACGGCGGCGGACCCGGCCGCGTGTCCGGAGGGAAAGCTGTAGCCGGCTGCGTGGTCAACTGGGTCGAGCAGCGTCGGTCGGGGTCGGGCGAGTAGGTCCTTGACCGCCGTTGTGCTGGCCAGCTCGCCGAGCCGAGCGACCACCACCAGCACCGCGCCACGCCAGAATCTGATGATCAGCAACGCGACGGCCACGACGGCGGCGACGACGTTGACGACAACGGAGTTGCCGGCGGTGGTGGCGGCCCGGGCCGCGGCCAGCAGCCACGGCTGGGCGAGCACGTCGACGTGCGCTGCGCTGTCGGCCGCTTGATCGCCGGACAGCAACAGCGGCCAGTGCGCGGCGACCAGCCCGAGCACAACGGCGAAAGCCACGATGCACACCGCGACCGTCCAGCCGAGCGGGCGGGCGGCGATCATCAGGTGCTTCGCTACGGGGGTCACCGCTGATTTCCTACCGTATCGCCGACCGTCGCTGCCTCTTGCCCGGGCGATCAGCTGACCGACGCGGCCGCGGAGGTTGCTACGCGGATGTCCGGTTTAAAGCTGATCACCGCGGGGAACCCTGGTGCTCACAGACCTCACCAACGGGGTCGGCGGATCAGAGGCGGTGCGTCATGGGTTTGATTCTCGGTTTACTGGTGCTCTGGGTGGTCTTGGTAGTCATCGGGTTCACCATCAAAGCACTGCTGTGGTTGGCGATTGTCGGCATCGTACTGTTCGTCGTTACCGGTCTGTTCGGAGCGATCCGCGGCCGGGCCGTGCGCTGACGGCGAATTTGTCAGATTTGTTCGAGGGCCTCGCCGCCTCGCCGAAGGCGTGCAGGGTATTGCTGCGGCGTTGTTCGGCGAGTAGGTGCCCGGCGGCGAGGATGGCGGCGACGGGCCATTCGATCATTTCCAGCGCGGTGAGGGTAGCGATTCCCGCGAAGTACGCGAGCTGATCGGGTGGTCCAAGGTTGATCCGCCCGAGGGCCGGCAGCGTGACGTGAATGCTGGTGCGCTCGCACGCCTGTTCCGCGGCGCGTTGCCCAGCGGGTCGTGAGGTATCGCCGGTTGACTTTATGTTGTCGGTGACGGTCATCGCCAGTGCCTTTCGAGTGGCGTTCCAGGGCACGCGCTTAATTGTGGTGCCCAGCGGGTACTAGGGATAACCCGTCGAAGGAGGAAGTATGCCTACGCGCGCACGTTCGGAATCTGAGCAGGAGCTCGACGGCGAGACCAGCACCGCAAAGGCTGAGGTCGGAGCGACCGTGCAGGGATCTGGCCAGCCCCAGAGTGTGGGGGCCATGGCAGGGTTCCGGCTGCCGCTGCCCGGAATCGGAGACGTGGACCCCATGCGGATGTTGTGGCTGGGCGGTCTGGCGGCCATGGCGACCATCGAGATCATCGAGTGGCCGGTGGCGTTGGCGGTGGGCGTCGGTAGCTACGTCGCCGAACGTTTGGCCCGCGACGACGTGCGCAGGGACTTGGCCGCACGTACCTAGCGCCGGCGGACCGGTCCGGTGCGCAATCTGCTGGAGGCGGCGCTGTCGCTGCCCGCGCGGGTGCTCGATGTGGTGGACCGGGATCGGGTCGCGGGACGGCGCGCGAGTCTACGTGCCGATCGGGCCATGATCGAGGTGCGGGGCCTGCAGCGGCCAGACGCTTCGAAGTACGCGCAGCGGTTGGCCGCAGCGTTGCAGGAGCTGCCCGGGGTGGCGTGGGCCGGCGTGAACGCTCCATTGCGCCGGGCGGTCATCGCACTGGAACCGTCAGCCCTGGAACCGTCAGCCCTGGAACCGTCAGCCCTGGAACC
>JAICHZ010000362.1 GCA_025924655.1 Pseudonocardiaceae bacterium
TAGCGGAGATCGCTAACCTGGTCGATCATTGCCGCAAGGGCCGTGACCGGCCCATCTAGCGTCGGAAGGAAGGCGTTTCGAGGTGGCCGACCTGAAGAAGGGCAGCCGGATCACCGGCGTGGCCCGGGACAAGCTCGCATCTGACCTGAAGAAGAAGTACGAGAAAGGCGCCAGCATTAGGGCGCTCGCAGAGTCGACCGGGCGGTCGTACGGCTTCGTTCACCGGGTGCTCTCGGAATCCGGTGTGACGCTGCGTGGTCGCGGCGGTGCTACCCGCACTAAGAAGAAGTAACCAGCTAAGCGTCGTCATTGCCCACGGGCGGTCGGCGCAGAGCGTGGAAAGCGCGTCAACCAGCGTAGGCAGCTGGTCGGCACCGTCGGACTGCGCCCACGCGCTGAGCGCGACGGTCACTGCAGCTAGCGCAGCCGCCGCTTGGACTCGAAGCTCTAGTGTGATCTCCGGGTGATCCCCGGCGGCGTCGCCCCGGGCAGCGAGGGACTCGGCGAACAAGCGTTCGGTGACGTATTGGTTGTCGGCCATGCGCGCCCGCGACGCCGGTGTGCTGAAGGTCAGCTTTTGTACGTGTGACCGGGACGTTTTGGTCGGTGTCGTAGACGGCGGCGAAACCCTGTGACAGGGCCCGGCGGATAGCGACCAGCGGTTCCTCGCCGGACGGTCGACGGCGGATCAACTCGGCGATGAGCGGGTCGTAGTCGTCGCTTTCGACCACCGCTTCCTTGGTGGGGAAAGATCGTGTCATGAACCCACCATCGCGGTGGTTGAACCGCGGCCGAGGATGCCGGCGAGCCAAGCGTCGAGCGCTGTGGACGATGAGCCGCAACAGCCTGCGGGAGCAATTGGGCGAACCAGGATCACGTGCGCCAGCCGACCGAGGCCAGACGTGAGCACGGTCACAGTGCCGGCGCCGAGCCGGTCGTAAGCACGGTCAGCGCATATCTACGTCTGCTGAGCTGACACGGTGGATGGCGTCAGTAGCACCCATCGTGCACCGAGCTCTGCATGTAACCGGGTAGAGCTGCCGTCGCAGCGCAGGCAAATGCTCGTGGGCCATTCGGAACCGAATCGCGTTCTGGCGACGCCGAAGATCGCCATTCGGAGCCGAACTGCGGTCTCGCCACGGTCGGAGCGCGGAACAACGGAATGCTTACAACGTTGCAAGGGAGGCGACGACCGGTTCGCGCGCGGCGGAGGACGGTTCATGGACAACTCATGGAGTCTGCTGAACAGCTCGATGCGCCAGGGCAGCACACCCCGCGCTCTCGCGCCAGGCACGTTGCGCCGGATCGCCAAGTTCGCCAGGCCGCACCGCACGTCGCTGCTGATCTTCCTTACGTTGAGCACGGTCTCCGCGGTCCTCGCCGTCGCCACTCCGGTGCTGGCCGGGCGGGTCGTCGACGGGATCGTCAGGCACGCAGGTGTGGCGTTGGTCGTCGGATTGGCCGCGCTTATCGCGCTCTTGACCGTGGTCGACTCGGGGATCGGTCTGGCGTCGCGGTGGCAGTCCTCAAGGATCGGTGAGGGGCTGATCCTGGACCTGCGCCGCGCGGTGTTCGAGCACGTGCAGCGGATGCCGGTGGCGTTCTTCACTCGCACCCGCACCGGGGCGCTGGTCAGCAGGCTCAACAACGACGTGATAGGCGCGCAGACCGCGCTGACCTCCACGCTGTCCGGAGTGCTCACCAACGCGATCCAGCTCGTGCTCACGCTGGCGGTGATGCTGACGCTGTCATGGCAGGTCACGGTACTGGCGTTGGTGCTGCTGCCGATCTTCGTCATACCGGCGCGGGGGATGGGTGCGCGGATGGCGGAGCTGCGCCGGGAGGCATCGACGCACAACGCCGCGATGACCACTCAGATGACCGAGCGGTTCTCCGCCCCGGGCGCCACGCTGGTCAAGCTCTTCGGACGGCCGGAGACCGAGGCCGCTGAATTCGGCTATCGGGCCGCCCAGGTACGCGACATCGGTGTTCGCAGCGCGATGTCGGCGCGGCTGTTTCTCACTGCGCTGACGACGGTCTCGGGGCTGGCACAAGCCCTGGTGTACGGGCTCGGTGGCTGGCTGGCACTACGCGGTGACATCGCACCGGGCACTGTGGTCAGCCTCGCGTTGCTGCTCACCCGGCTCTACTCGCCGCTGACCGCGCTGGCCAACGCCCGGGTCGACGTGATGACCGCGTTGGTCGCCTTCGAGCGGGTTTTCGAGGTGCTCGACGTCCGCCCGATGATCACTGAACGACCGGATGCACGGACGGTGCCGGTCGGTGCGGTGTCGGTGGAGTTCGACGATGTGCACTTCTCCTACCCGTCGGCCGATCAGGTGTCGCTGGCCTCGTTGGAGGAGGTGGCGACGTTGGACGCGCGGGGTGGCGCCGAGGTGCTCCACGGGGTGGATTTCCGCGCCGAACCGGGGCAGCTGGTGGCACTGGTCGGCTCCTCGGGCGCGGGCAAATCCACCATCGCGTCGCTGGTCCCGCGGCTCTACGACGTCGACACCGGGGCGATCCGGCTCAACGGCGTAGACGTCCGCGACCTGTCCTTCGCCGCACTGCGGGACACGGTGGGGGTAGTGACCCAGGACGGGCATCTGTTCCACGACAGCATCGCGGGCAACCTGCGCTTCGCTGCGCCGGATGCGTCAGATAAACAGCTCTGGGAAGCGCTGCGGCGAGCCCGGCTGGAGCAGTTGGTGCGGTCGCTGCCCGATGGGTTGGACACCGTGGTGGGCGACCGCGGGTACCGGCTGTCCGGTGGGGAGCGGCAGCGGCTGACGATCGCCCGGTTACTGCTGGCCAGACCACGGGTGGTGATCCTCGACGAGGCCACCGCGCATCTGGACTCGGAGTCCGAGGCGGCAGTGCAGGCGGCGCTCGCCGAGGCGCTGCACGGGCGCACCGCGCTGGTGATCGCGCACCGACTGTCCACCATTCGCGCCGCGGACCAGATCCTGGTGATCGAGGACGGACTGGTTGTCGAGCGCGGCACGCACGACGATTTGTTGGCCGCCCACGGACGCTACGCACAGCTGTACAACACCCAGTTCACGCTCGTGTAACTCGCCGGTACTTATTTACTCACCGCGTAACGCTGCAGGCATCGGAACAACTAGGTAGCGTGGGCTCGGCTTGCCGATTCGCGGGAGGTTGATGTGACACCAGAGGCAACGTTGCCCTGGGTATCACCGGCGGTGGCACCACCAACGGTGCTACGCAGTCGGACAGAGGCCGA
>JAICHZ010000363.1 GCA_025924655.1 Pseudonocardiaceae bacterium
CCGCACGCAGGGTCGCTAGCCATGCTTCCGTGGTTGGTGCGCTGACCTGCAAGACGCTGTGCCATAGCTTTGAGCGGCAAGTTGGCGCCGTCGGCGTGAGGGAGGCACCAACGATGGGCACTCCCGTGCTGCGCAGGCCCCGAGCAATGGCCAGCCCGATGGCGGTCCCGGCACCTGCGATCAGCCCCGGCGGCAGCAACGCGTTCAGACGCCCTGTGGTGCGTCGGTCGACATCAGTATCCTTCTCCGTGAACAATCGGGATCCCCCCTATACCGAAACCGCCGCTGTAGCCTCCCTAGCCTTGGCGGTTGACCACGTCCCTGTCGCCCATGAGTGGTCCCGGAGGATCCATCGCCACGGATCCCCGGGGATCCTGCACTGATTGTTATCGCGACTTCGCCCAGAGTGTTACACCGATAACCGATCGTGTGGCGGCACCATCCTCTTGAGTACACAGCGTGACTGTACCGGGTCGGTCGATCCACTGGTGTCGCTCGGCCGCCAGGGTGCGGCTGCGGCTAGCTGGGCGGCTGGGCGGCTGGACCCCAGCTGGGTGACCGACCCGGGAAGATGCCCCACCACCTGCGGCGTCCGAGGTGCAAAAGCCGCCTTCCTATGATCGAGGCGGCGCCAAGGTGCGACGGTGGTCTTGGTGCCACCGGAGCAGTCAGCGGATCCGCGGGCCTACTACCCAAGCACACCGAATCCGCCCACGACACGACGCAACTGCCGTCGCGTTACTAAGAAGAGATCTCAGCCTTTGGCATACGTAGCATGCGCTTGGCAAATACTCGAATTCGGCGGTCGAGCACCGTCACAGGGATATTCTCGAATCGGTACTCGAGGAAAGTTGTGGACTGGGCCCCGAACTTCGACTTGAAGCGCCCGAGATTCTGAGAAGCTGATCGCTGCATATCGTACTGCAGACATCCTCTCTGGCAAGCGGTTTCAATCGCGACTCGATGAAGCAACTCGTTCGCGCCCGTTCCTGCCGCACGCTCTATGTCCATCGCACCGCGCCAGTAGGTTGCAACGACGCCGTGCGTCAGAACGATCGTCCCAGCCAAGGGCTTCCCACCGAGCCAGGCGATATGCACCTCGCAGGACTCACCCAAAAGGTCCGCTACGATCTGGAACTTGCGAAATGGTTCACGCCTCGACGCAAGTAAGCGAGCAATGACCAGCGGGTGGCGCCGATCTTTAGCCCAGCGGTCGACTGACTTACGATAAAGAGCGTCAAACACCGGCAGTAGCCGGCCAGTTGTGTCGGATTCCACCGTAATCCCTAAACGTTCGGCTTTCCGGGTCGCGGTGCGCACCGCACCCGCGAAACGCTTTCTCCAAACGTTTTCGAATCCACCGGAAAGATCTAGCACGTGTGTCGTGCGAGATTCCCTGATAACATCTGAGGGAACAAACGTTTCCCATAGCTGGGCGTCAGCCATCCGAGGCACAGGGACGCTGGTCCTCAGTCCGTTGTAGGCTTGCAAGTCCTTAATAATTTGGCTGACGTCGTTGGAAGTAATACGACCCTCAGTGGCGAGCAAACCGCAGAAGCCCCAGGGGCCGGGCCAGGAGGATTGGACTTTTAGTTGCGCCGGGAGCCTACGCCCTCGCACAAGTGGCAAAACAATAATACGCCCGTCGGACGATTCGTATGACCGAGTGACGTCTTCAAGGCCTTCGGAACGGCAGATACAGTCGCACCAGACCGGTGTCTGCAGAACATTTACATTAGCATCCGTGCGTACGACGGCCTCCCATCTTTTCCTGCTTTCAGCCCCTATCGCAACAAGTCGAATATTTTCGGTCAGCCCACCAGCCACCATCGGCTCCTCCTCGACTCGACCCTACCGCGCCCTCGAAAATTCTCAGGCAGCTGGGCTCGGCGGGTTGGCGTGCGAGCTAGGACCCTTGGCTGTCCTGGGAGCCCTGGGCGGCTAGCTAGGCCGGAGGCGAAACGCTCGAACAGCCGAGGACCGCGTACCGGAGTCAGACTCAGGGCTAATGTTCGCGCTATGAGCGAAGGCGGCTCGGCGCGCTCGCGCCGTCACCGTGGCGAGGTGAGCTTCGACGCCTTAGAAGGACAAGTCGACGGCGAGCCCCGCGCATTCGTTGCGGGCTATGCCCCGTCCGAAAGCGCGGAGGCCCGCGCCGAGGCGCTGGCCGGCGGGTCCGCCGATGTAGCGCGGGTGTCCGCCACCGCGGGGCGCACGATCACGGTGGCCGCCTGGACGCTGATCAGCCGGATCACGGGGCTGCTGCGGGTGGTCGTGATCGGCGCTGTCCTGGGCCCAACCTTCTTCGCCAATGCGTTCCTGTCCGCGAATACCGTGCCGAACCTGCTCTTCGCAGCGATGGCCGGGCCGGTCCTGGCGCTGGTGCTCGTACCGGCGCTCAGCCGCGCGCTCACCGAGCGCGGCGTAGCCGATTCCCGTCGGCTACTCGGCAGGGTCACGGGTTATCTGTTGTTCTGGGCGTCGATCCTGGCCGGCGCCATCGTGGTGGCGTCCCCGCTGGTAGCCCTGGCGGTCACCGCGGGCATTCCGGACGATGCCACTCGCTGGCGGGCATGGCAGCTGACCATCCTGATCGTGCTATTCGTGGCACCGCAGGTGCTCTGCTACACCCTGGCCTCGGTCGGGGCCGCCGTGCAACAAACCAAGGGTCGGTTCGGGTTGGCCTCTGCGGCACCCGCGGTGGAGAACCTTGGCATGATCATCGTGATGGGTGTGGTCGCGCTGTGGTACCGGCCCGGGGTGGACGTACCGGACGTCTCAATCGGCATGGTGCTCGTGCTCGGCGTGGGTTCCACGCTGTCCGTGGCGGCCCACGCGGCCCTCCAGCTCTACGGGGCTTACCGGGTCGGGCTGCCGATCCGGCCGCGAGGCGGCTGGTCGACCGAGCCGGATGCCCGCGAGGTCAGCCAGCGGCTGCGCCACTCGGTGGCCGTAGCGGCCTTCCCGGTGTCCTCCATGTTCGCGATGCTGGCCGTCGCGGCGACGGTGCCCGGCGGGGTTTTCGTGTTCCAGGCCGCCCTGTCGGTGTACACCGTGATCGGCGCGCTCGGCGCCAGAGCGGTGACCGTGGCCGCGCTGCCCGCGATGAGCGCGGCGGCCAGGGATGGCGTAGCCGGGCCGGTCGGCGCGGCCTGGCGGCAAGCGCTGAACTACAGCGTGATGGCCAGCCTGCCCGCCCTGTGCCTGCTACTC
>JAICHZ010000364.1 GCA_025924655.1 Pseudonocardiaceae bacterium
CCCTAGGCAGGAACCAAGGGCAGGCCCAGCCTGCCCACCCCATGCGCGGGCACCACAAAACCAGCCACCCCAAAAACCCCAACCCCGCCAACACAAGTTGGCACCGTCACTTGACAGGGCCGTTCCACATCAGTTCACGGCTGGCGGCGACGCGAGTTACAGGTAGGTCTTGCGCAGGGCGGCTTGGTCGGGGAGGTCTAGGGGACAGAGGGTCTGGCCGGTTGCTAGGTGCAGGATGTGGTCAGCTAGGGCGGGGTTGCGGGCCAGCACGGGGCCGTGGAGGTAGGTGCCGATGATGCGCTCGGTGAGGACACCTTCGCCGCGGTACTTCGTGCCGGTGCCATTGCCGGTGCCGGTGAGCACTCGTCCCAGTGGGGCCGTGCCCGGGCCCAGGGTGGTGACGCCGCGGTGGTTCTCGAAACCGGTCAACGAACCGACGCCGGGAATCGCGCAGCTGGCGACCACCTCGCCGACGGCGCGTTGGCGGCCGGGCGCGGTGGTGATATCCAGCAAGTCCAACCCGGGGTAGTGCTGACCCTTGGAGTCACTCATCGACCGGCCCAGGATCTGCAGCCCGGCGCACACGGCCAGCGTCACCGCGCGGGTTTCCAGCGTCCGGCGTAGCTGATCATGGCGACGTAGCCAGTCTGCGGCGAATAGCTGAGCCGTGTCCTCGCCGCCACCGAGCAGATACACCGCACAACTGGTCGGGGGGACGTCGCGAGCCGTGATGGTGCGTATCTCGGCCGCAATGCCACGCCAGCGCAGCCGTTGCGCCAATATCGTGGCGTTGCCGGCGTCGGAGTAGGTGCCCAGCACGTCGGGCAGCAGCAGGCCGATCTCGACCGTGGACTCCCCGCTCACCCGGCCACTTCCCGTTCCCGACCCAGCCTGCGGCGGAACTGATGAAACGCGGTGTAGTTGGCCACCACGTCGATCTGCCCCGGCGGCAGCGTCTCAAGCGCAGCCAACGGGTCGGCGACCGTTCGGTGCTCCAGCCCGGCGTAGCTGAGCCGCACGCCGAGGTCAGCCGCGCGTTCTCCGCTGGCCACCACCTGGCGAGCGCCGAACTGCTCGAACGGGACGTCCCACAACCACGAGGTGTCCCGCCCGTCGGCCTCCCGGGCATTGATGATCACCAGCAGCGGTCGAGGCTCACCCAACATGGATAACATGCCAGCCCAGCCAGCCGGGTTCTTGGCTAGCAACATGCGCAGATCCTGCCCGCCGCGGTGCACCACGGCGTACCGGCCGGCCACCACATCGACCTCGCGCAGCGCTGATGCAGCGCGATCGGCCGAGATACCGACAGCGCAGGCGGCCGCGAGCGCCATCGCCGCGTTGCTGCGATTGACTTGCCCGGGCAGTCGAATATCCAGCGGTAGCACCGCATCAGCGGTGCATACCTTGCTGTCTTCGATCCACCAGTCCGGTGTGGGCCGGCCCAGCCCGCAGGCACACTGCCAGCCAGGGTCGGTGAACGTCAGGGTCTGGCCACAGCGCGGGCAGCTGGACGCATCGCCCAACCAGCTGGCCCCCGCGGCAACCCAGACCGGACGGCTGGCCAGCGCCGCCGCCGACACCACCATCGGATCATCGGCGTTGGCCACCACCACCGTGCTGGGATGCCGGGCCAGCGCCCGCCCGACGGCGGACGCGATCGCGCCCACCTCGGTCGCGCGGTCCAGCTGGTCGCGGGTCAGGTTGAGCAGGACCACCACCGCCGGATCGACCGCCTCGGCGACCGCGGCCAGATGCAACTCGTCGACCTCGATCACCGCGTACTCGGTGTCGCGCGCCTCGGCCAACGCCGCCACCGCACCGTCAGCCATATTCGAGCCACCTGCGTTGTGCGCTACCCGTCCAGCGGTCCGTACCGCCGCCGCCACGAGATGACTGGTCGTGGTCTTACCGTTGGTCCCGGACACCAGGACGACTCGCCGTCCAGCCGCCAGATGCCGTAGCGCGTGGCGGTCCAGGGCCAGCGTGACTCGACCACCGATGATCGACCCGGCGCCCAAACCCAGCCGTCGCGACAGCCCCGCCGTCGCCAGCCCGGCGTGCACGGCAGCGCGTGTCCACCAGTTCAACCGGAGTTGCCCGGGCGACGCCGTCGCCACCGGGCCCGCTCCAGGTGTCTGAACCACCATCGCCCCCACCCTACGAAACCTCAGCCTAACCACTATCCCTACCCCGCAATGTGCCAACCCGCGGCGGCACTGGCGGCAGTATTCCCTACCCGGGCGGCTTCGGCCGGGAGGCCCGTTCGAGGTTCCGTTGTACCGGTGATTTGGGTGATACGCGACTGCCGGGTAATTCACCACTGTGCGGTAATTCGCGATCGGCGTCGGCTAAACGTTGTTCGCCGGTGGCGAGCACCCATACCCCAGCCAGAGTCAGGGCCAGCCCGACGGCCTGGGCTCCCGCCAGCAGCCCGGTGGCGAAGGACTCGCCGAAAACGATGGTGCCGAGACTGACGCCGATAACGGGGTCGATCACCATCATCGCCGCCAGTGGACCACCGAGCGGACCGGATTGGAAAGCGGCCTGGCTCAGCAACGCACCCATCAAGCCGCAGCCCAGCGCTGTCCACAGCTCCCAGCTCGTCGCCAGCGCAGGAATTCCACCGTCGCCCAGAATCTCGCCCCAGGTCTTGACCAACGCGGCGGACAGCGCGAACACCGTCCCAGCAGCGACGCCCAGGCCGAGCGCCCGGGTACGATCGCGCCGGGCACTCGCGGCGCTCAGCGCGATGACGGCCACGATCGCGACCAGCAGCAAGCCCGGTAACCAGTCCCTGATGCTCTGCGGGTCCCGGGACTCCACGGTCGGTTGCACCACCAAAAAGACCGCCAGACCGGTGACGGTCAACGCTGCGGCGAGCAGCGCGCGGCGGCTCACCGGGTGACCGAGGACGGCCTGCAGCGGCAACGCGACGACCAAGCCCACCGTCAGCAGGGGCTGGACGACCGACAGCGCTCCAAGGTTGACCGCCACCATGTGTAGGCCTACCCCGGCCACTTCAGCCACGATCCCCAGTAGCCACAACCGTTGGCGCGCAACGTCGATCAGCAGTCCAGGGTTCAGCGGAAACCGTCGGCGTACCTGATTGGCCCCATGATGCTGTAGCACCGAGGCGGTTCCGAAGCACACCGCGGCCACGAGCGACAACACGACAGCAAGTGTCACAACGCCGCCGAGC
>JAICHZ010000365.1 GCA_025924655.1 Pseudonocardiaceae bacterium
CGCGCCGCCGTCCGCACGGACTGCCGGGGTACCAAGCGTGCAACTCGTGTCGTACCCTGCGGTGTCTCGGCGCCCGTATCCCCAGAGGACACGGCACGCAGACCCTTGACGACAAGCCTCCCGCGGCGTGCTGCGCGTGGGCTGCCCGACGTCCGTGCACGGAGCTCCAGACGGGGTTGACGGTACTTCTCTGCCGCACCGCCCCTGGCCTTCCGGATGTCCGTAAGTCATGTCTACTCCGTGACCGGGGGCACAGCAAGAGGCCCGATCAGGCACTGCACTTTGATTACTCTTCGTATAAATAGCGGGTCGTAGCCACCCGTTCGATGTAAGCGAAGGCTCGTTGAGCTGAGTCGGCTCAACGCTGCCGTCGCCGTAACCCGTACCAGGCGACGCCGGCCGCGGCCGCTGCTCCCAACCCGACAGCTGCGGCGATCTGTGCACCGGAGGGTGCCGGAATCCGGGTCCGGAGTGAGACCGGGTTGGAGAATGCAAGGACCGGCCAGCCCCGCGCAACGGCCTCTCGGCGCAGCGCCCGATCCGGGTTCACCGCCGTCGGGTGGCCGACCGCCTCCAGCAGCGGCAGATCCGTGATCGAGTCGGAGTAGGCGTGGCAGCGTCGCATGTCGTAACCCTGCTCCTCGGCCAGCCGCCGGGCGGCCAGGGCCTTGTTCTCACCCGCGCAGTAGAACTCCACGTCTCCGGTGTACCGACCGTCGTGCGTTCCCATCCTGGTGGCCACGGTGTGCGTCGCGCCGATCATCTTGGCGATCGGCGCCACCACCTCGACGCCTGAGGCTGACACCACGATGATATCCTCGCCCCGCCGGTGGTGCGCGGCGATCAGCTCGGTCGCCTCGGCGTACACCAGCGGGTCCACGACGTCGTGCAGGGTCTCCTCGACGATCGCGGTCACCTGGGCGATGTCCCAGCCGGTGCATTGCGCGGTGATATGCGCCCGCATCCGTTCCATCTGCTCGGTGTCGGCTCCGGCCAGCAAGTACATGAACTGGGCGTAAGTGCTCTTCAGGACTGCGCGTCGGTTGATCAGACCTTCCTGGAAGAACGCGCGGGAGAACACAAACGCACTGGACTTGGCGATGATCGTCTTGTCCAGGTCGAAGAATGCGGCGATGCCCGAGGCAGCCGGGCTGGGAGAGCTCACAGTTGGCCAGCATATGAGGCCACGTCTGTGGGTTATCCACAGTGCTCCTGTTATCCACATGTCGATCATGAACTGCTGGCCTGGGCAACCCGGCGCAATGACAGTGGCACCGGACGCCCCCGCAAGCGCGGGGCGGTAACTCTGGGGGCAACAGTGCAGACAAGCGGTGGACGCGCGGCTGGCCGGCAGCCGATCATGGTGATGACGCCAGGTGGGCTGGCCGACGAGGTCGCCCGGCTTGCGGCGGCCGCGGGGTGTGATCCGCAGCGGGTCACCGACCTCGCGACGGCCCGCGAACAGTGGAACTGCGCCCCGCTGATCGTGTTGGACATCGACGCAGCGAGGGCTAGCGCCAGCGCTGGCTTACCCCGCAGAGACGGTGTAGTGATCGTCTCGGCGGGCGGCGACCCGGAGGTGTGGCGGTCTGCTGTCGCGGTCGGTGCCCAGCATGTGGCTGTGTTGCCAGACGCCGAAGCCTGGCTGGTGGGCGCGTTGGCCGATGCGGTCGAGTCGCCGGCCGATCCGGGACGAGTGCTGGCGGTGCTCGGTGGCCGCGGCGGCGCTGGGGCATCGGTATTCGCGACCGCCGTCGCGGTTGCGGTCGTGGAAGCGGGACGCCACGCCATGCTGGTCGACTGCGATGCCCTGGGTGGCGGTTTGGATCTTGCCCTGGGCGCCGAGAAGATGGACGGGTTGCGGTGGTCCGGGCTCGCGCTCGGGGGTGGCCGGGTGCCGGCCGTGGCACTGCACGCTGCCCTGCCCACGCCGCGTGTGGGTGGTCGAGGTGGGCTCACGGTGCTGTCATACGGTCGGGCGGACTGCGAGCGGGACGGTTCAGTACCCGACGGCGTCGCGGTGCGCACGGTGTGCGCTGCCGGACGCCGCGCTGGCGAGACAGTGGTCTGTGATGTGCCCAGGTATCCCTGCGAGCCGGGTACCGCTGCGCTGGAGTCGGCGGATCTGGCGGTGCTGGAGGTGCCGGCAGAGGTCCGGGCCTGCGCTGCCGCCGCGGCGGTGGCGGCCCGAGTGCGGCGCTACGGGGTTTCGTTGCAGTTGGTGGTGCGAGGACCGGCACCGGGCGGGATCACTCCCGCTGACATCAGCCGGGCTTTGGACCTTCCGCTGCTCGCAGCGATGCGCCCGCAGCCCGGCTTGGCCGGCGCACTGGACCGCGGTGCGATGCCGGGCCGGTCCCGGGGGCCGCTGGCCATCGCCGCCCGCCGGGTGCTGGTGATACTCGACGATTCCAACCGGCCCGTGGGCGCGGCAGCGTGACCACGTCAGGGCGCCAAGCCGCAGCCCCGGCGCTGTCCGGACAGTTGGTCGACCGGGTGCGCAACCGGTTGGCGGCCACTGGCGTAGCGGTATCTCCGGGCGCGGTGGCTGCCGCGGTGCGGGCCGACTCCGATGGTGTGCTGGCCGATCTGCAGGTGCTCTCGGCGCTGCGTGAGCTGCAGCGCGAGCTCATTGGGGCCGGTCCGCTGGAACCGCTGCTGGCAGACCCGGAGACCACCGACGTGCTGGTCAGCGGACCTGATCAGGTGTGGATCGAGCAGGCCGGCGAGTTGCGCCGCACCGAGGTGCGCTTCGCCGATGCCGATGCGGTGCGCAGGTTGGCTCAGCGGCTTGCCCTGGCCGCTGGGCGACGCCTCGACGATGCGTCGCCCTACGTCGATGCGGCGCTGCCCGGCGGCGTCCGGCTGCACGCCGTGCTACCACCGATCGCCACCGGCTGCACTTGCATCTCCCTTCGCGTACTTCGGCCCACCACCCATGGCCTTGACGCGCTACAGGCGGTGGGCAGCGTGTCACCCGAGGCCGGCAAGCTGCTGCGCGCCATCGTCGCCGCCCGGCTGGCGTTCCTGGTCGTCGGAGGCACCGGCAGTGGAAAGACGACCCTGCTCGCCGCGTTGCTGGGCTGCGTGCCCGCCGGTGAGCGGATCGTGTGTGTCGAGGAAGCCCTCGAGTTGGCGCCGGAGCATCCGCATGTCGTCCGGTTGACCACCCGGGCACCCAACGTCGAAGGCGCG
>JAICHZ010000366.1 GCA_025924655.1 Pseudonocardiaceae bacterium
GCCATCTTCCGGGCGAATCACCTGAATCGTCACCGTAGGCAACTCGGCCATCGCCAACAGGTGTCGAAGTTGCGCGCGCCTTAACTCCGGGTCACCTACCGCGAGCCGCAATGCACCCTCAGTGATAACAGCGTGCAGCTGAAGTGGGCGCAGAGGATCGGTGAGCCGCCGGGTGCGGGCAATCCGAAGGCCGACGAATCGCTCGCTGTAGTCGGCGCGCACTCGAGGCGTGTTAGCGGTGACCGCCGCGGCGTATTGCGCTGTCTGCAACAGACCCGGGATGAGCATCGGCTCGAAAACGAACTCTCGCTCGGCCAGGCCCTCCAGGCCGACGAAAGTCTTCAACCAGTCCGGGACGACCTGCGCCCACGGCGCCCACCAGCTGGCCTCGTCGGCTCGACTGGTTAGCGAGACAAGCCGTTCGATATCGGCTTGCTCGGCGCCGTAGCCGGCGAGCAGCCAAGCGATGTCGTGCGGATCCTGCTGCTGGCGACCGGTCTCCAGATGGCCGAGCTTGGCCCGGCTGATCCCGCTTTGTTCACTGGCCTCGGTCAGCGACAGCTTGGCCGAGTTGCGGTAGCGGGCCAGCTCCACGCCGATCAGCCAGCGCAGCGGCGCTGGACCTTGCCGCAACGACGCTTCGGCCGCCGGTTTTGTCATGAGACGTCTCATGTATAGTCCCCGAACTGATACACGTCCCACCGTCCGATTTGCTCGAACGGACCCGACCGACGGAGCGCGAGCCAGTGCACGGTGGTCAATGAAGCACGCTGCGTACTGATTCGACTTCCTCGAGCTTTGTGGCCGGGGTTGGTCGCTGGTGAGGTTACCGCCCTGTGTCCGGAAAATCCGGCAGGCTCGCTGTCGGTTTTGTCCGCGTGTTGGGTGGCCGTTTGGCCTGCCTGTGCGTCGGCAACGTACGGGGTACACCAGAATTGTCATTTCACTAGGGACTGGAGAAGTCGGCTGTGGACCAGGCTCCGCCGGATCAGCAGATCCGAGACGAGCCGCAGCTCTTCGCCGCGTCGACCTCGCTGTAACAACGGCGGCTGAGCTCAGCTGAGGTAGCCCTCGACCTCACTGACCGGGCGGACCTCGGCGTCGTCGGGATCCTGCCCGGCGGCGGCGCGAGCCCGACGTTGCCGCAGCAGATCCCAGCACTGGTCGAGCTGCTGCTCCAGAGACCGCAGCTGGGCGTGCTCGTCGTCGGTGGTGATCTCACCGCGGCCGACGCGCTCCCGCAGTGCATGCTCAGCATCGACCAGCTGATGAATGCGGCCCAGCACGTCACCGTCATCGGCCATCCGAACTACCCCCTGTCCGCACCTACGGGCCAGCTACCCCGACGATACCGACAGCGCGCCAGCAGCGGCCCGTCGTTCTGGGATGGTAACGGCATCACCTGAGGAGTTGACGACGTGAACAGCGACTTCGCCGACCTGCCAGGGACGCCGGAGACCGCGTTGCGCCCCGAGGACCTGGCAACCTTGCCCGCAACCGCCCCGCCCGCGCCGTGGCGGGTCACCGCTGCCGCGCTGTTGTGGACGGATCGGCCAGACGCCCGCGCCCGGGCAGCGATCGATGCGGTGGTGCCGACGGAGATCTCGGCCGGCGCCACGCCGATCGCCACGGTTGGAGCGCTGATCCGGTACCTGCGCAGCCCCGTCGGGAGTTACCGGGAGGTCATCGGGGCGGTCGTCTACCGCCGGGGCGCCACCGTGTTCACTCACATCCCCTTCATCGCCGTCGACTCTGCGGCCAGCGTGGTCGGCGGACGGACCAACTGGGCGCTGCCCAAGACGTTGGCCAGCTTCGACGGCCAGCCGGCGCACGGCGTCTCCATGGCAGCGACCGGCGGCGATTGGCACGTCGAAGCCACCCCCACCTCGCACCGGCTCATGGTGCCCATGCTGATACCGAAACTGTTCGCATTGGTCCAGCTCGGCCCGCACCGCACGGTGTGGTCGGTGCGCCCCAGCTGTTACGGCGTAACCTGGCTGGACCGGATCGACGTGCGGATGACGGCTGCTCCCACGCTGCGAGACTGGTTCCCGTCAGGCATCCGCCGCGGCATCCTCAGCCCCCTGCTGACCATGTTCCTGAGCAGCCCGCTGAATGCAAGGTCACCGGATGTTGATCGCGGTGACGCCGGTATTGGTGCCTAGGTAGGCGTGGGTGCCGGCGAGGGTGGGGGAGGCGAAGTGGGGCAGGTCGCCAACCTGGATCCGCTGGCGAGGGGTGCCGGTGGCCGGGTCCAGGGCATAGAGGATGCCGTGGTCGGTGTCGGTCACCCAGACCGCGCCGCCACCGACGACCGGGGACCCGTCCGCCGGTACCGACGCCGTCCACCGCACCCGCAACCCACCGGTGGGTTCGATGGTCACCGCGCGGGTGCGGTCCGCGCACGGGATGTACACCGTCGAGCCGACCACCGCAGGGCCGCCGAAAGCCGGGCAGATCGGGGTCCTGGTGAGCTGCCCGCCGATACCGCCGAGCTGCGCGGCGTCCAGCAGGTAACCGACGCCGCGCTTGCCGACCGTGAGCACCTGGTCACCCACCACTGCTGGGCTGGCCGACCCCAGGTCGAGGTCGGCGGAGTTGTCGGCGATCCACTGCGCGGGGCTGAAGCTGTCCGCCAGGGTCAGTTGCGGGGTCAGCGCGAGTACTGAGTCGCTGTGGTCGTAGTCCTGGGTGGACTCGCCGTTGCCCACCGCGTAGAACAACCGTCCATTGTGGACAGCACCGCCACCGGGTGCCCAGATTCCGGCTTCCCGGGTGGTTGGCACCGCATAGCTGCGCAGCACTCCGGTGCCGGTGGTCGGTGCGGCGACCACCGAACCGATGTAGTCGCCGCAGTCACCGAACAACCCGCCGTAGGCGACGTACACCCAGCCGTCGAGCACCGTCAGCGCGGAGCGCTGCTGGTGGGCGATCTCGTCGCCCTTCGGTGGCGGCAGTGCGCGGCGCAGCATGACCGCGCCGCTGGCCAGATCTACGCCGGCCAGGGTGTGCCGGCCGCCCTGGGTCTCGGCGACGGCGAACACCAGCCCGGTCGCCTGGTCGTAGGCCGGCGTGCCGGTGATCCCGAGCGGGTCGATGTTGCCGCAGGGTAGGTCCGAACCTGGTACCGGCTGACCTAGCGACGCCGACCACAACACATGCCCGTCCGCGGCC
>JAICHZ010000367.1 GCA_025924655.1 Pseudonocardiaceae bacterium
ATCTCCGAGGCCAGCTGCGGTGCGATCGTCGATGGGTCCCGCTGGGCCAGGCGGACCAGCCGAGCGATGAATCCCTCGGAGGCGCCGAGAATCTCGTCGAAGTCCCAGGCAAGAAACCCCGCGTAGTCCGGTTGCTGCTCGGCGAGTAGCTCCCGGACTTCGGCAAGGATGGCCGGTAACCGCGCCACGATCGCCGGGACCAGATCCTGTACCTGTATGTTCTCTCCTGCGCTCATGGCCTGCCCCCCATCATCGCGCGACTCGCCAGCCGGGTGTACCCAGTATTTGAGTTCCTGACGCTTTACCCACATGTGACAACTTCGCGGTCTGAGAACTGACGTATAAGTCGCAGAAATACCTCCGCTGACCGGCTGAAGATGGCTTCATGGCCGAGGTCTCGGACGCGGATGCGGTGGTGCGCGACCGAGCGCTGCGCCGCCAGCAGCACGCCGAGAACTTTCCGGTCGCGCTGCGGCTGCTTCCACGGCGGCTGCGCACGAACCTGGTCGCGGTATATGACGTCGCCCGGGTGATCGACGATCTGGGAGATCAGGCCGGGGGGGACCGGACGGCACTGCTCACCGCGTTCGGGCGCGACCTCGCCACCATCTGGGACGGCGGGCAACCCCAGCACCCGGTGCTGCGACGACTGGCTCCGGTGGTGGCGGCGCGTGGACTGGATCGGGAGCCGTTCGAGCGGCTGGTCCAGGCCAATCTGGTCGATCAGCGAGTGCACCGCTACGCCACATACCAGCAGCTACGCGGGTATTGCACGCTGTCGGCAGACCCGGTCGGGCGGATCGTGCTCGCTCTGTTCGGAAGGGTTACGCCCGCCACCACTGAGCTGTCCGACCGGGTCTGCACCGCGCTGCAGCTCATCGAGCACTGGCAAGACGTCGCTGAGGACCGTCGGGCCGGCCGGGTGTACCTCCCGCAGGAGGATCTCGCCGCCTTCGGCGTGACCGAGACCGACCTGGATGGCCCGGTCGTCTCGCCGGCGCTGCGCCGGTTGATGGCCTTCCAGCTCTCCCGGGCCGCCGAGCTGCTCGATTCCGGCGCGCCGCTGGTCGGGTTGCTGCACGGCTGGGCTCGGTTGGCCGTGGGGGGGTACGTGGCGGGCGGCCGGGCCACGCTCGACGCGCTACGCCGAGCCGACGGCGACGTCCTGGCCGGTCCCCCCCGCCCCCGCCGTCGCGACGTGCTGCGCCACCTAGCGCGCCTGCTCAGACACCCGCCCCCGACGAGCCCTACCGACGCTGCAGTTCCCGAGCTCCACAGCAGAGCTGTGGGACGCGCCGCGGACAGCGTTGCTGTGGAGCTCGGGAAGGTCAGTGCGGTGCGGCGGGACGGTCCACCGGGGGAGGGTTCGTGACCAGTATCACGGTGAGTGTGGCGGACGCGTTCGAGCTGTGTGAGTCGATCACCAAGACGCAGGCGCGCAACTTCTACTACGGCATCCGGCTGCTGCGCCCGGACAAGCGTGCGGCGCTGTGCGTGGTGTACGCGCTGGCCCGCCGGATCGACGACATCGGCGATGGTGATCTTCCCCGCGCCGAGAAGCTCGCCGCGCTCGCGCAGCTCCGCGGCGCGTTGGCTGATCTGGACCGTCCCGGCGCGGACCCGGTGCTCATCGCGCTCGCCGAGGTGACGCGGCGGCTGCCACTGCCGTTGGGTGCCGTGCAGGAGCTGATCGACGGCGTTGAGATGGACGTGCTGGGCCGGCGCTACGCCGACTTCGACGAGCTGGTCGGGTACTGCCGATGCGTGGCCGGCGCGGTCGGTCGGCTGTGCCTGGCGGTGTTCGGCAGCCGCCGCCGGGATCCCCGGGCGCCGGAGTACGCCGACGCGCTGGGCATCGCGCTGCAGCAGGTCAACATCTTGCGCGACATCCGGGAGGATCTCGGCAACGGCCGGGTCTACCTCCCGCAACAGGACCTGGAGCGGTTCGGTGTGCAACTGGCGCTCGACGAGCGGGGGGTCCTGATCGATGCCCAGGGCCGGCTGACCGCGCTGATCCGGTACAGCGCGCAACGGGCCCACGAATGGTATGCCCACGGCCTGGAGCTGATCCCACTGTTGGATCGGCGCAGCGCCGCGTGCTGCACCGCGATGTCGGGGATTTACCTGCGGCTGCTGGACCGGATCGCCGAGCAACCCAGCTTGGTGTTCGACCGGCGGCTGTCACTGTCGGGTTGGCAGAAAGCGGAGGTAGCGATGCGTGCTCTGGTCGGGACTTCAGCGTCGGGCTCGGCAGCGTCGAGCTCGGGGGGCTCGGCTTGGGGAGCGTCGGCATGACCCGGCGGGTGGCGGTGATCGGCGGTGGCCTGGCGGGCATCACCGCGGCGCTGCACTGCGCTGATGCGGGCTGCCAGGTCACCGTGTTCGAGTCTCGCCCGCAACTGGGTGGGCTGACCCATTCGTTTGCTCGCGGTGACCTCAACGTCGACAACGGTCAGCACGTGTTCCTGCGGTGCTGCACGTCCTACCTGGCCTTGCTGCGCCGCCTCGGGGTGGCTGATCGCGTCGAGCTGCAACCGCGGCTGGCCATCCCGGTCTGCTCGCCCGGTGCCGGGGCGCCGGTGTGGCTGCGTCGCACCGCATTGCCCGCGCCGCTGCATCTGGCCGCGTCGCTGCTGCAGTACCGCCCGCTGAGCACCGTGGAGCGGGTGCGTTTCGCGCTGGCCGCCGTCGCGTTGAAGCGGGTCGATCCGACGAGTAAGGCAACCGACGAGCAGAACTTCGGCAGCTGGCTGCGCCGGCACGGCCAAAGCGACCACGCCATCTCCGCGCTGTGGGAGCTGGTCGGGATCGCCACGTTGAACTCGCGGGCGGATCACGCCTCGCTGAGCCTGGCCGCGACGGTGTTCCAGGAAGGGCTGCTCACCGACGCGTCCGCGGCGGACATCGGCTGGTCGCTGGTGCCGCTGCGGGAGCTGCATGGTGATCCGGCGCTGGCCTGCCTCGCCGAGGCGGGGGCGCAGGTGCGAACCAGCGCCACCGTGCGGGGCATCGAACCGGTCCGAGAGGGCTGGCAGATCAGCACCGACGATGGCACCACGACTGCTGACCAGGTGATCCTGGCGGTGCCGCCCGCCGCGGCCGAACAGCTGCTACCGACTGGCAGCGTTCCCGCGGCGCCAGGATGGTCGCAGCGGCTGGGCAGCGTCCCCAT
>JAICHZ010000368.1 GCA_025924655.1 Pseudonocardiaceae bacterium
ACAGGTCACCGACGACCCGCTCAAGGTCGCCTCCGGCGCCGCTGCCCTGGTCGTGCTTACCGAATGGCCCGAGTTCCGGCTATTGGACTGGGGCCAGCTGGCCGAGCTGGTGCAGCGTCGCATCGTGATCGACACCCGTAACCTGCTCGACGCAGACGTGCTACGCCGAGTCGGCTTCGAGGTCCGCGGCATCGGCCGCAGAGCCACCCAGGCGCTCACAACCCTTTAACCGTGTGCCTGCCGCGACACATTTTGTCGCTACCGGCACACAAAACGTGATCAACCTCCGTCCCAGCGCCGCGGGGCTACCCACCGCCCCATCGCGGGAGACCGAAGCGAGCGTCGACGCCCGGCGAGTAATGCGCAACGGGCGGCCCCGCGGGCGCTGGCAGACCGGCCGCGACCAGCATGTCCTCATGAAGTTGGTAGACCTGCACACGCCACAGCGGCCACACCTGATGCTCCACCGGAACGGTAACCAAGCGGCCAGCGATGCTGGTGAAGGCCCGCCACCGTCCGGTGAGGAAGTGGTCACGCGCGTCGATCTCAGCAGCGGACAGCGGCGACCGGGCTCCACCACAATCTCATGGCCCGCCGTTGGCGGCCAGCGCCGCCGTGACCGATAGGTGAGCGTGGAACCGGTTTCCACAGTCATCTCCGCCCAATGGTAGGGAAGCCATAAAGCTGCCCGGGTGCCGAGGACGGTGGCCAGCCCAGAGACGTCCAGGGAGAAAAATCACAGGCCGTCGAGCCCGGCTGGGAGTAGGCGTTGCACGTCGGCCGGGTTGTATGCCCAGTGCAAAAACGTCAACGCGCGCCAGCTCTGGTAGGCAAACGGCCAAGTCACCCGCTCTTCGGGATTCGCACCGGCCATGGTCTTAGTGTCGCGGCCGCAAGTCGGCCGGCAAGTCGGGGCGCACCGCGTTCCCGCGGTCATCGACGTCGAGTGTGCCTGAAGTGCGCGGTGGCGACGGTGTGCCCGTTGCTGTTGATAAGTCTCGCCGTGGCGAGGGTCTCCCGATCGACGGCGGCGGGGCCGCCCCAGCCCCGGTAGCCCTTGGCGATGGGAACCGTGCCAACCGGGACTGTAGAGCCGTCGCGACGGACCAACTCGCAGCGTACGGTGCTGCTGGGCACGTCAGTATCGTTGTCGATGTCGAGCGCCAGGTAGACCCAGGAGGGTTGCCCGGGGTAGACGTAAGCCTCGCCTATCTGGCGGTTTTCGGTGGTCAGCGGGGCGAACATGACGGTCCGAACGTCAGCCTGCGCGTCAGTCTCAGGCTGCGGCAGATCGTGGGACGCACGGCCAAGCATCCACCCGCCGGTGGCCAGCACGATGGCGAGCCCGGCTGCGGCGACAGCCACCCGCCACCGTCGTGCGCGCGGTGGTGGCGGTGGTGCGAGTGCAGTCATCACTCGCTGTTCGAAACCGGCGGAGGGTTCTGCGCCGGGTAGCAGCTCGACCAGCCGGTCGGCGGTGGCTGTCAACGCGGCCACCGTCTCCCGGCAGCCCGCGCAACCGTCCAGATGCGCCAGCGCCTCGGCGCGATCACGGCCGGGAAGTACGTCTAGGGCCAGCTCCGCGGCCAGTTCTTGGCATTGCTGGCAAGTCAGCTCAGCCATGGTCGGCCCGGGGGGTGGGCAGCGCAGCGTGCAGCTTGGCCATGGCGGCGCGGATCCGAGATTTCGCGGTGCCCACCGGGATTCCCTCGAGATCGGCAATCTCGACAGCGGTCATCCCGTGCACGGCGGCCATCACCACGGCCCGGGCCTGCTCCGGCGGGAGGGCAGCCAGCGCGGTCCGCAGCTCGGTCGAGGTCTCCCCGGCCAGCACGCGGCGTTCGGGCGTGTCGGTGATGGTAGCGATGAGTGACATCAAGTCCTGTGGGTCGACCGGCGCCGGCCGCCGGACCCGCACGGCGTCGACCGCTAGGTGGCGCACAATGCTGGTCAACCAAGTCTGCACCGATCCCCGCCGAGGATCATAAAGCCCGGCATGGCGCCAGGCCCGTTCGAAGGCCTGCTGGGCGATGTCTTCGGCCAGGCCGCTGTCCCCGACGACGGCCAGTGCCACACCAAAGACCGTGCGCTGGAATCGGCGCACGAACGCCAGCGCCAGCTGCGCGTCCCCGGCGCCCAGACCGGCCAGCAGCATGTCGTCGGGCAGGCGCTCCGGTGGCCGGCGGCGGAGATGCACACCTCTCATTACGGACTAGCCGGCACGCGGTATCAACCCTCCGATGTGCCCGATTCAGCACCAGGCCCTGCCCGGCCCCGACTCCCGGGCAGAGGCTTCACTCCGCGCGCCCTTACCGCCTGGTGCAACGACGACTGCGGCGACGGCGGCTGCGGTCGCGGTCGCGGCGCTCGTGGTCCCTTTCGTGTCTATCCCATCCGCAGCGCGCCCGCTCGAATGGCTGGAAGTAACCGGTCACAATTCACCCCTCCGTTAGCTGAGGTTCACCTGAGCGAGGGCTTCGCTCAACTTCCAGTACGGATAACGGCCGTCGCGAGATGACACTTGGCCGGCCGACCACTCAAACGGCCTATCGACGACCGCTCAGCCCTTCGTCCGCCGTTCAAGCACTGCACTGAGCCGCTCGCCGAGTTGGGGCTAGACGGCAGCCGAATCATCTGCTGTGCTTAGCCTTGCCTATCACTCGATCGAGGGGCAACCGAGCCAATGTACGTCTGTATCTGCCGGGCGGTGACCGAGGCACAGGTACGCGGCTGCATCGCCGAAGGGGCCTGCACCCTGCGCGACGTGGTCAACCGCAGCGAGGCTGGGACCGGGTGCGGAACCTGCGTCGGGAAGATCGTCGCCCTGCTCGGTGCCCACACCGGCGATGTGACCAGCCCACTGCTGCGCAGCGCCTGAACCAGCGCTGCATCACTGGTTTAAAATGCCTGTATCGCCTGGTCAGGGCAGGCTCACCTACGGTGACAAGCCGGTTCCGAACCGATACAGTGATGATCACTGAGGGATTCCGTTTTTCAAGGGGGTTTAGCGTTATGCGCGGCGATGACGAGGTCCTGGCGCTACTCAATGAGCAGCTGACCAGTGAACTGACCGCCATCAATCAGTACTTCCTGCACGCCAAGATGCAGGCCAACTGGGGATTCACCAAGCTCGCCGAGCACACCCGGT
>JAICHZ010000369.1 GCA_025924655.1 Pseudonocardiaceae bacterium
CGAGATTTTCGTCTGCTCCCCCCGGGTGGAGGCCGTGCATGTGCGCTTCGGCCCGGTCGCCCGTGGTGGGCTGCGCTGGTCGGATCGCCGGGAGGACTTCCGCACCGAGGTGCTCGCCTTGGCCAAGGCGCAGACGGTGAAAAACGCCGTGATCGTGCCGGCCGGGGCCAAGGGCGCCTTCGTGGTCAAGCGCCCGCCGGCGCCTACCGGTGATCCCACGCTGGACCGCGAGGCCATCCAGGCCGAGGCAATCGCCTGCTACCGGATATTCGTATCGGGGTTGCTCGACCTCACCGACAACCTGGTAGCCGGCCGGACTCAGCATCCCGATCAGGTGGTGTGCCACGACGGCGACGACAGCTACCTGGTCGTCGCGGCGGACAAAGGCACCGCGGCGTTCTCCGATATCGCCAACGAGATTGCCGCGTCCTACCAGTTCTGGCTGGGCGACGCGTTCGCCTCCGGCGGCTCGGCCGGCTATGACCACAAGGCCATCGGGATCACCGCCCGGGGCGCCTGGGAAAGCGTCAAGCGGCACTTCCGCGAACTGGGCATCGATCCCCAGAATGAGGATGTCACCGTCGTCGGGATCGGGGACATGTCCGGCGACGTGTTCGGCAACGGGATGCTGTGCTCGCGGCACATCAGGCTGCTCGCGGCGTTCGACCACCGGCATGTCTTCGTCGACCCCGACCCGGACCCGGCCCGCTCCTACACCGAGCGGCGGCGGCTGTTCGCGCTGCCTCGCTCGTCCTGGGACGACTACGACCGTTCGCTGATCAGCCCGGGCGGCGGGGTGTGGCCGCGCGGCATCAAACGGATTCCGGTCAGCGCGCAGATGCGCCAGGCTTTGGGCATTTCTGGGGGCATCACCCAGCTAACCTCGCCCGAACTCATCCGGGCGATCCTGCTCAGCCCAGCGCAGCTGTTGTTCAACGGCGGGATCGGCACCTACGTCAAGGCCTCCACCGAGACCCACGCCGAGGTCGCCGACAAGACCAACGACGCGCTGCGGGTAGACGGTGGGCAACTGCGGGTGCGGGTGATCGCCGAAGGCGGCAACCTCGGCCTGACCCAGCGCGGCCGGATCGAGTTCGCCCGAGGCGGGGGAAAAGTCAACACCGACGCCATCGACAACTCCGCCGGGGTGGACTGCTCCGACCACGAGGTCAACATCAAGATCCTGCTGGACCGGCTGGTCGCTGACGGTGTGCTGAACACCGCTCAGCGCCGCGCGCTGCTGTTCGACATGACCGATGCCGTCGCCGCGCTGGTGCTCGCCCACAACGCCGACCAGAACACCCAGCTTGGCATCAGCCGCGCGCACGCCGCGTCGATGATGTCGGTGCACGACCGGTTGGTGACCTACCTGGAGGTGCGCCACGGTTTAGACCGAACGCTGGCGATCCTGCCCACCCAGGAGCAATGGGAGGCACGGCAGTCCACGGGCGAGGGCCTGACCTCGCCGGAGCTGTCCACCCTGATGGCGCACGTCAAGCTCGCGCTGACCGGCGAGGTGCTGGCCAGTGACCTACCTGATGCCGAGGTATTCCGCGAGCGGCTGCCGGAGTACTTCCCCGCCCCGCTGCCGGACCGGTTCACCGGAGCTATCCGCGAACATCCGCTGCGCCGGGAAATCACCACCACCTTGCTGGTCAACGAAGTTGTTGACCGAGGTGGGATCACGTACTCCTACCGGTTGGCTGAGGAACTGTCGGTCTCGGCCTCTGACGCGGTGCGGGCCTACTTCGTGGCGGTTGCGGTCTTCGACCTGCGGGCGACCTGGCAGGCGATCGCCGTCATGGGCACTTCCGTGCCGGTCTCGGTGGCCGACGCCATGATGCTTGCACTGCGCAGGCTGCTCGACCGGGTCGGCCGCTGGCTGCTGCTCAATCGACCGCAGCCGCTCTCGGTCGGTGCTGAGATCGACCGGTTCGGCCCGCTCGTCCGGGCGCTGGCGCCGCGGGTGCCGGACTGGCTGATCGGCCGTGAAGCCGACCATGTCGCGGCCACCGCCCGCCAGCTCATCAAGCAGGCAGTGCCCGATGAGCTGGGCCTTCGGGCGAGTGCGGGGCTGACCAGCTTCGGGCTGCTCGACGTCATCGAGGTGGCCGAGCTGGCAAAAATGGATCCCGAGCCGGTCGCTGCGCTGTACTACGCGCTGTCCGCGCACCTGGGCATCGACCGGATGCTGAGCTTGGTCAGTGAACTGGTCCGCGGCGACCGCTGGCACGCGCTCGCTCGCCTGACCCTGCGCGATGACCTCTACGCGTCGTTGCGCAAGATCACCTTAGACGCACTGCATACCGGTGACGTCGGGACCGACCCGGCGACGACGATTGCCGCGTGGGAGCGGCGCAACTCCGCCCGGCTGTCCCGGGCCAGGGCAACCCTCAACGAAGTTTCCGACGCCGGAAACCTCGACCTGGCCACCCTGTCCGTCGCTGTCCGCGCGTTGGCGCGCTTATGAGACGTCGTACACATCCCTCAAATACGCGAGCCAGCGAGCCGAGTTCGTTATCCGGGCCGGACCGCCAAATGGAACCTTTTCGCAGTTTCAAGGGCCTTTAGCTTAGGGGGTTGTCGCGAAATCGGCGTGCGATTGCCCATGGGGCTCAGGTCTGAACCTCGTCTTCGGGCAAGATCCGCTAGTGGATCCTTCCAGCGGCCCGCCGACCTGCCATGATCGCCGAAACTGAGTGACGGCCGTGCGATTCTGCACGGTTACCGCTCACTAATGGCGATCTTGAGGACGCGGCAAGGGGACTCGGCCGGCCGAGCTGGGATCGCCTCGGCCTGACGATGACACCCGATGGTCACCACCGCGTCTGGCTTAACGAGCCCGACCGGTCAGGGTGCACGGCCGGTTGGTGACCTATCTGGAGGAGCACCACGGTTTTGACCGAACGTTGACGATCCTGCCCACCCAGGCGCAGTGGCAAGGCACGGCAGTCCACCCTGATGGCGCACCGCGGATATAGGCCGGATGGCTGATGTAAGCCAAGCGCCGACAGGTGATGATCAGAATCGATCAGGGCCACGGTGGCCGCCGAGGACACGTATCCGAAAACGAGTTGGCGCTCGTCTGACGTTAAGAGAGCTCACCATGACTATTGAACTTATTCCCCTCGGTAC
>JAICHZ010000370.1 GCA_025924655.1 Pseudonocardiaceae bacterium
GCCCGACCCGCCCGACGCCACCGTGGCCTCAGAGCTGGCAGCGCTACGAGTCCCCCATGACGGCCGGCTCTACGCCGCGGAGCGGGCGCTGCGGCTGGGCGCGACGGTGACGCAGGTCGCCACGGCTTCGGGGATCGACCCTTGGTTCATCGACCAGATCGCCAGCCTGGTGGAGTTGCGGGTCGAACTCGTGGCCTCCCCGGAACTGGACGAGCCGCTGCTGCGCCGGGCCAAGCGGGCCGGCATCTCCGATCGGCAGCTCGCCGCTGTGCGCGCCGAGCTCACCGAGCCCGAGGTCACCGCGCTGCGCCACCGGCTGGGGGTGCGGCCGGTCTACAAGACCGTCGACACCTGTGCCGCCGAGTTCGCCGCCCAAACCCCGTACCACTACTCCGCCTACGAAAGCGATCCAAACGCCGAGACCGAGGTCAGTGCACAGCGGCAACGACCCAAGGTGATCATCCTGGGTTCCGGACCGAACCGGATCGGCCAGGGCATCGAGTTCGACTACTCGTGCGTGCACGCCGCAATGGCACTGCGCGCTGCTCCTGACAATGAGGGTCGCGGCTACGAGACGGTGATGATCAACTGTAACCCGGAGACCGTGTCCACTGACTACGACACCGCCGACCGGCTCTACTTCGAGCCGCTGACCTTCGAGGACGTCATGGAGGTGGTGCACGCCGAGCAGTCCTCGGGCACCGTGGCGGGCGTCATCGTGCAGCTCGGTGGGCAGACCCCGCTTGGTCTCGCGCAGCGGCTTGCCGACGCGGGTGTTCCGGTGGTTGGTACCTCCGCGGCGGCGATTCATCTCGCCGAGGATCGTGGATCGTTCGGCGCGGTGCTGGAGCGTGCCGGGTTGCCTGCCCCGGCCTTCGGCACCGCCACGTCGTTCGCGGAGGCCCGCAAGATCGCCGACGAGATCGGCTACCCGGTGCTCGTCCGCCCCTCGTACGTGCTCGGCGGGCGCGGCATGGAGATCGTATACGACGAGCAGACCCTCGCTGGTTACATCACCAGGGCCACCGAAGTCACTCCCGAGCACCCGGTGTTGGTTGACCGCTTCCTCGATGACGCCATCGAGATCGACGTCGACGCGTTGTGCGACGGCGCCGAGGTCTACCTCGGCGGGATCATGGAACACATCGAGGAGGCCGGGGTGCACTCCGGGGACTCCGCCTGCGCACTGCCGCCGATCACGCTGGGAGAATCAGACCTGGTCGCGGTGCGCACCTCGACCGAGGCGATAGCCCGCGAGATCGGCGTCCTCGGGCTGCTCAACGTGCAGTACGCGCTGAAAGACGACGTGCTCTACGTGCTGGAGGCCAACCCGCGAGCCAGCCGCACCGCGCCGTTCGTCTCCAAGGCAACCGCGGTGCCGCTGGCCAAGGCCGCCGCCAGGATCATGCTAGGCGCCAGCATCGCGCAACTGCGCGCTGAGGGCCTATTGATTCCGCACGGCGACGGTGGTGACCTGCCGGCCGATGCACCGGTGGCGGTCAAGGAGGCCGTGCTGCCCTTTCACCGGTTCCGCACCCCGGAGGGCCAGGGGGTGGACTCGCTGCTCGGGCCTGAGATGAAGTCCACCGGCGAGGTGATGGGTATCGACGTCGCGTTCGGTCAGGCCTTCGCGAAGTCGCAGGCCGCGGCTTACGGCTCGCTGCCGACCTCCGGGCGGGTGTTCGTGTCGGTGGCCAACCGGGACAAGCGGGCCATGATTTTCCCGGCCGCACGGCTGGCTGGTCTCGGTTTCGAAGTCCTCGCCACCCGAGGAACCGCGAACACGCTGCGCCGCAACGGCATCCCCTGCACCGTCGTGCGCAAGCACTTCGAAGGACCGGACAACATCGTTGACCTGATCAACGCAGGACACATCGATATGATCATCAATACCCCGTACGGCAACCCCGGCCCCCGGGTGGACGGTTACGAGATCCGCACCGCGGCGGTATCTCGGTCCATCCCGTGCATCACCACGATGCAGGGCGCCGCGGCAGCCGTCCAAGGCATCGAAGCCCTCATCCGCGGCGACATCACCGTTCGCCCCCTCCAGTCCCTGCACGCCGCCCTCCGCGCCAGCCCCGCCCCCACCCCCGCCCTCCCGCATTCAGCGGGCTCAGCGGGGTTTTCCGGTGCCGAATAACAACGCTGAGTCCGCTGAATGCGGGTTCGGTGCGCGGTTGAGCGCAGCGGTGGCGACGCGGGGGCCGTTGTGTGGGGGGATTGATCCGCATCCGGGGTTGCTGCGGGAGTGGGGCTTGGGCGATGACGTGGCGGGGCTGGAGAGGTTCGCGCTGGGTGCGGTCGAGGCGCTAGCGCCGGAGCTGGCCCTGATCAAGCCGCAGTCGGCTTTTTTCGAACGGCACGGGGCACGAGGCATCGAGGTATTGGAGCGGGTGCTGCTGGCGGCCCGGGACGCCGGCGCGCTGGTGTTGCTCGACGTCAAGCGCGGCGACATCGGCACCACCATGGCCGGGTATGCCGCCGCCTACCTCAGCGATGGCGCGCCATTGGCGGCCGACTCGATCACCGTCTCGCCCTACCTTGGTATCGGCGCGCTGGATCCGGCGTTCGAACTGGCCAGCCAGACCGGGCGCGGAGTGTTCGTGCTGGCACTGACCTCCAACCCCGAGGGTTGCGACGTACAGGCCGCGGTCACCAGGACCGGGGCCACCGTCGCACAGTCCGTGGTCGACGCCGTCGCCGCCCGCAACGCCAGCCAGCGTCCCGGCGGCGACATCGGTGTGGTGGTGGGTGCTACCGCACCGCTCGGGGCCCTGCGGCTCGACGCGCTTAACGGCCCGATATTGGCGCCCGGGATAGGCGCGCAGGGCGCCTGCCTGGCCGCCTTGCCGGAGATCTTCGGGGTGGCGATCCGCCACGTCGTGCCAACGACATCACGTGACCTGCTGCGCCATGGGCCACACCCGGCCTCACTACGACACGCCGCTCGACGAATCGCCGATCAGGCTGGCGCCGTGCTCCGTCCACTGGCCGGACAGCGCGGCGGTGGCACCCCGGGTTAAGCGGCTGGTCGCGTGGGGGATACGGTCGCCGCACTATCCAGATTATCCCTTAGCACTAGCAATCGA
Organism: Pseudonocardiaceae bacterium; assembly: GCA_025924655.1. Taxonomy (GTDB): domain Bacteria; phylum Actinomycetota; class Actinomycetes; order Mycobacteriales; family Pseudonocardiaceae. The sequence goes on from JAICHZ010000370.1 coordinate 3,093, forward strand.
CGGAGGAGACCGTGGCCCTTCCCCAGCTGACCGAGGAGCA
>JAICHZ010000371.1 GCA_025924655.1 Pseudonocardiaceae bacterium
GGAACTGCGAACGAGAACAGCAGCGGCAAGAGCCGGATGACAGGAGCCCGGTGAGCCGAGAGGTTCACGCCGGGATCTGCGAGAGCCGGAGGGTGAGACTCCCTCCGGCCACTCGACAACCAACCCGCGTGGAACCCGGGGGCCCATACGTTTTCTAGCCCGAACGTCAAGCATCACCTGAGACAGAAACGTCAAGCGTCAGGTGGGACCAGACACACAGCGTGACAGAGCGTGACAGTGCGACAGTCGGACGGACCCAGACAGGGCGAAGCAGAGGCGTTCTCACGAGGCAAATCATCTTGATCTGAATCTGATCTCGATCTGAATCTGATCTCGTGTGACAGTTTGATTCAGCATCAGCCGGGATGTGTTGGCTGGCGATTATCGTCTATACGCTTGGTCTCGAGTAGCCTCATAAAGAACCTTCATTAAGCTATCACACAGTTCGAATATTTGTTTTCCAGTTCGACCATTTGCCGATCCATAGGCATTTGTGCACGATCACCATGTGTTATTGCATTCCGACGTTTGAGTAATCCTTCAAGGGAATTCATGAACCGACTGAAGTCCGAGTGATCGATGGCGAGCATTGCCAGGTTTCGACGAAGTATAAGCGGACTTAGGCTCGATTCAGACGAGACCGCGTTGTCTACTTCCAGCTTGATCGGAGTATTGGTCAGTGCTCATGACACCAGGGCGGTGCAAGGGCAAGGCCCACAAACCCGAACACCTGGGCATCGCCGGGCGACGGGTCCTCGTATCGAGAAAGTGGTCGAACAAGACGCTGGATGACCACCGGACCGAACGCGGCGAATTCGTTCGGCAACTCCTCGAAACCGCCGGTATCCAGCCCGCCCACGGCCCCCAAGACGGCCCCTACAGGTGGGAACGCCCCGCACCCGCCGACCCCAACGTGCCACCCCGACCCGTCTTGTTGCTGCATGCCGTCGCCGAACGACAGCGATGGCATGCCGAATATGCCGCCGCGCAACTGGCTGTCGGTGAACCACCTGGCCGCTGTTCGGCAACTAGCGATCAAGCGGCGTGAGAGAGGGGGAGGCTATGCAGAAGTACCTCAGCGTGAGGGAGACGGCCGCCTATCTAAACACCTCTGAGCGATTCGTGCGACGGCTGATCGCAGAACGGCGAATCGCTTTTCACCACGTTGGCCGACATGTGCGCTTCGCATTATCCGACCTCGATGAGTGGCTGCTCGCCAGCCGTGTCGAGCCGATCACCACGACGACCGTGCGGCGGCACCTCGGTCAGGTGGCGTGATGGCGAATAAGAAGGGACATCGCCGGTTCGGCAACGTCCGCAAGCTGGCCTCGGGTCGGTTCCAGGCTCGGTACCTCGGACCGGATGGTCTGATGCGCACAGCGCCAGAGACGTTTGGTTCGAAGCGTGACGCAGAGCAATGGTTGACGCTCACCGAATCGGAGATATTGCGCGGGGACTAGTCAGACCCCCTCAAGGGCAAAGAGCTGTTTCGTGAGTTCGGAGCCCGTTGGATCACCGAGCACCGGGTGGGGGAGCGGACCCGGGAGGAGTATCTGAGCTTGTGGCGGCATCACATCGAGCCGTACCTCGGTCAGGTCGACCTAGCTGAGTTGTCGACAGACACAATCCGGGGCTGGCGTGCTGCGTTGCTGCGCGGCGGGCGGTCGGAGGACCGGGCGGTCAAGGCCTATCGACTGGTGAGGGCGGTCCTTAACACGGCCTTGGACGATGGACGGATCAAACGCAACCCGTGCCGGATCAAAGGTGCGGGGGAGTATCGAGCGACCGACTGCGAGCGTCCGACAGGTCTACGCGCTCGCCGAGCGGATGCCCGAGCGGTTCCGAGTCCTGGTGCTGGCTGCGGCGTTCACCGGCCTGCGGTGGGGTGAGCTGATCGCACTGCGACGCTATGACGTCGACCTCACAGGCCGCGTGCTGCACGTGCGACGGCGCCTGGCGCTACTGAAGGGGGGGCCATTCAGACCGGGCCGCCCAAGTCGGCGGCAGGGGTTCGCACCGTCTCCCTGCCGACTGTTCTCGTCGATGAGCTGCGCTGGCACATCGAGCAGTACGCAGGTGCAGGGCCTGAGGGTCTGGTATTTCGGGGTGAGAAGGGCGCGGTGCTTCGTCGTGGGAACTTCGGCCGGTGCACGAAGTGGCCAGCGATGGTCGTGGCGGCCGGTCTCCCCGCCGGATTCCATTTCCACGACCTCAGGCACACGGGTAACCATCTGGCCGCGGGTTCGGGTGCGACTACGCGAGAGCTGATGCACCGGATGGGTCACAGCTCGATGCGCGCAGCGTTGATCTACCAGCACGCCACCAACGCCCGTGACCGCAGCATCGCGGACGCGATGAGCGCGCTGGTCGAATCCGGCCGGACAGCGGTCCCGGAGAGCAGCGACAATGGTGCGCACCAGGCCGACGAGGACGGTGACGACGGTGCGGCAGGGGCGGTGGTCCTGGGCCTAATGGCATGTTAATGGCACGAACGTCGACGGCGACCCTTCCCATGATCGGGAGGGGCCGCCGTTTCGGCTGCTAAGAGCGGTGGAGCGGGCGACCGGGATCGAACCGGCATGGCCAGCTTGGAAGATCGGGCATGGATCATGGCGCTGACCAGCAAAATGCTGACCTGCGGAAACCCGGCGACAGATGACTGGAGTGACCGTGATTAACCGTTGGTGACCCTCAGAACGGGCACGCAGGGGGCACGCCAGGGTCAAACGGCGGCCGTATGCGGAGCGGTGACTTGTCGCAGGACTGCGGCGGGGTGCGGGTATCCCGTCGCGTCGGCGAGGTTGCTTCGAAGCGAGCTGGTCCCCGGTCTGACATGTCTCTGGCGGCGACGCGACGGGGTACCCGCGCCTCCCAGGCGACCCACGCGACCAACCATCAGCGATGGTCGGAGGGCCCCAGCCCTGCGGTTTGGCGACCCTCGGGTCATGGCCCTGGCCGGCGCCTTGTGCACCATCGTGCACACCATCACCGGGTTCACCAACCGGAGCCTTCGCGCCCAGGTGAGCATGCTGCTCGGTGTGCCGTACTCGGCCAGCCAAATGAGTTATGACCTGCGCCGGTTGCGCCTCAAAGGCCTGATCACCCGGCTACCGCAGACCAACACCTAC
>JAICHZ010000372.1 GCA_025924655.1 Pseudonocardiaceae bacterium
CGGAGGCTATCGAGATGGTCAAGGGCCGAGCGTGCCTGGTCGACGGGACCATCACCCCCTGCTGGTCCTACGGTGATCACCCAGAGCTGTGGAGCCGCAAGCACGGCACCACAGGTTTCAACGCCCAGCTGCTGAGCCTGCTGGATGGCACGGCGATCTACATTTCCGATCCGTTGCCGGGCAGGACCCATGACGCGAAGGCCTTCATCGAAACGCCCGTCGCGGACATCGTCGCTCACTCCGGCGGTGCGATCGGCGATAAAGGCTATCAGGGGCATGTTGATGCGACTCCCCGGAAAAAACCACGAGGCGGGCAACTCAGCAAATCCGACCACGAAAGCAACGCCGAGATCTCAGCGCTGCGAGCACCTATCGAGCGAGTCATCGCACATTTCAAGTCGTGGCGAATGTTCCACACCGACTACCGCCGTCCCTATCACACCTACCGCGACGCGTATGACGCCGCCCGAGGATTGTTCTTCTTCTCAATCACATGGGGTTTTGAATAATGCTCCTGTGCTGATGTGGTGACGGAGTTCCATCGTGTTGACACTGGACTTCACCGTGCGCGGTCTGCACAACGTCACGACACCCAGGCACGCTCGGGAACTCGCCGCGCTGGTCGAGGATCTTGACTGGGACGAGTATTCGCTGTGGGGTCGCATTCCGGGTGAGGGGATCGGAGGTGCGTAGCGTGAATGTCGTTTCTGGCGCGGTCGACGGCTGGTCGGAGTGGGATCGACGTTTTTGTGTGTTGTGTGTTGCTGATTATGGTGGTGACTGGGAGGTGTTGTCCGAGCGGTTGTTCGACCCCTCGGCGTATGGGCAGTCGGGTAGTCCAAGCAACGGCGAGGCGTTCTGGAGTCACGTGCTCGACCTGCGCCGTCGGCTTGATGAGGCCGGACTCGACTCGGCCGCTGTGGCCGGTGAACGGGTCATCGCCAAGGGCGTCGCGGCCGAGGCCCGCCGTAAGGTGTTCAAGCGGGCGTTGGCAAATAACGAGCCCAGCGTGCCGATGATTCAGACGCCGAGGGTGCGGTTGGCGCAGCGGGCCGCGATCGGCAATTGGGATGGCTTTCCCGTTTCGCCGCAGCCGTTTCACGATCGCTTGGTTCTTGCCTCCGGGATCGACCGGTGGACCTTCGGTGAGGGCGCGACCATGATGCTCGCTCACGATTTTCAGGCCGGCGTCGCCGTAGCGGAACGCGAGGCGGGCGGCGATCCCGCGGTGGTGCTCGCGGTGCGGCGTGCAGCACTGACGGTCGCGGTGTTCGCGCAGGAAGCCGGTGACGATTCCTCCGGGTATCTCGGGGCGGTCGGCCAGGAGATGATCCTTGCGTATGCGCGAACCGACTGGCCCGTGACCGGGATCGTCGCGTCCATGTACTGGCAGGATCTGTTGGAGTACCTGCTCTGGGAGGACTATGGCCTGACGCACGGCGTCGAGCGGGAGATCCTTGCCGCGGCGGGCGCATCAACCGCACGGGACACCTGCGTGGTGATCCTGGAGGGACTGGCCCGCGAGTGGGCGCAGGCCCGTGGCGCGTACACCGCAGGTCGGGTGGGGCTCTGGCTCGACACGGTGCGGCGTATGTGAGCGGGTGCGCCCAGACCCTGGTCGGATGGGCGTCAGGTCCGCGCCGGCCAGCCCGGTCGCATCCGGTGCCTGCCAACAGCCGCGTGCGGGCGGCATCGTTATCCTCGCGGCGTGATCGGCGATCTGCTCTTGTTTGGTGTCCATGAGGCGGCGCAGGAGGCTCGTGCCTGCACCGCGTTCGACGAGGCGCGGCGGCTGGCCACGTGGCTGGGTGCCGGGCGGCCGGTCACCCCGAAGGGGGTGCTGCGGCCGGGCGATGTGGCGCAGGTGCTCGGCGCCATGGTGCCGTCGAGGTTTCGTAGCGCCGCGGACCTGCCGTGGTTGCACGAGCCGTGGGTCCTGGCGTTGGACTGCGGATTCGTGGTGGTGGAGGGCACGGTCGCCCACACGGGCGAGGCACTCGCGGAGTCGGTGGGTGTCCCGGACGAGGCGGTGCTCGGCTTCTGGTGGCGGGCGTTTCGGGCAAAGATCGAGGCATGGGACGATCCCGACAATCCGTGGTCGGGGATCCCGACCGCTCCCGTGGCAGCGTTGCGCCTACTCGCGGCCGAACCGGGCGGGCTACGCGGTGAGGAGTTCGCCGGCCGGGTCTGGGATCTGCTGCGGCACTCCCACGATGTCGTGTTCACGCCGTTCTGGGAGCTGGCCGGCGGCCGTGACCAGCCGGCGAACATGATCGTGGAGCTGCTGACCCGGTTCGGAGTGGTGGCTTCGACGGGTGCGAAGGTGGGGCTGTCCCCGCTGGGCGGTTGGGCATTGGATCAGGTGGCGAGCCTGACCCCGCCGGTCGTCACCGAGACGATGGCAGCCGCTGAGGTCCTGGCCGCGGTGGAGCGTCTTGATGAGGAACTGGCGTGGCGGCGGGCCGGCCCATGGCTGGGTGCCCGAGCCCCGATCACGGCCGCGCGGGAGCTGCTGACGGTGGCGGCGTCCGCGTCCCCGATGCACCGGATGGTCGCGCTGTCTCTGGTCGCGGGATTGGACGACGGTGCGCTGCCTGGCTGGCGGGAGGCGGCCGAGTTGCCGCGGGTCGGCCCGGCGGCTCGGGCGTTCCTCGCCCGCGAGTTCGGCGAGCCGGAGCCGACAGCGCAGGATGCCCGCTGGCAGGTCGTGGACGAGAGTGTGGCCCTGCTTGCTGAGGAGGGGGTGGCCGGGGCGCTGTCGGATATCTGGGACAACCTGCCTGGCAACGACGCTGACACGAAGATCATCTCGGTCGAGGGGACCGGTCACCCCGATGCCGGGCGGCTGATCGAAGAGCTGCGGCGGTACGCGCCGCCGGCCGCCGGCCGTCCCGTCCCGCCTGTGTACCAGTTGAAGATCTCACTCATGCACGTGCGGCCATCGGTGTGGCGGCGCGTGAAGGTCTCCGCCGACACTCCACTGGGCGGGCTCCACTTGGTAATTCAAGCCGTCATGGGCTGGGACGGCGACCATCTGCACCAGTTCACGGTCAACCGCCGGAATTTCAGCGACCCTGCCTATGACCTGGACGCTATGGACGAATGGCGGGTGGACCTCGTC
>JAICHZ010000373.1 GCA_025924655.1 Pseudonocardiaceae bacterium
ACCGCTCCACTAACGCGCTGCGCGTCTGTGCCGGCAGAGTCGGATGCGCCTGCGCCGAGACGAACCGGTCCGCCGAAAGCAACAAGGCGTCCAGCTCGGCTCGGGATCCCTCGGCCAGCACGCGCAGCGCGCTGAACTCCGCCTGCCGCAGCGTCCGAGCAGTCTGCGCGAGCAGGCCGGCGACCGCGACCACGGTCTGGCACAGCCGGCGGACCTTAGGCTCATTGCGGTAACGCCGGGCGACCTGCCGCGCCGAGACCATCGCATCGAGGCGGCCAGCACCGATCTCGTCCGCCCGGGAAAGCACCGCGATCGTGTTGACGACCGCGGCGGGTGCAGCCGCCTGATCGTGGAACGACTCGAGAAAGCGCACATCTGTGGCGTGCAAATGGCGCATGAGGTAGAGGACAGCGTCCGCGTCCGACGGCCGGTCATCCGGCGCGAGTAGGGCGATCGACCGGGCCGAGACTTGGGTCGATAGCGACGCGATACCGGGGGTGTCGATCAGCGTTGTGGTCCGCAGGCTGCGGGACGGCCAGTCGACGAGCAATCGTTCGACCTCGTACGCGGTGCTCCCACGAAGATCGAACTCCAACCGGCCATCGGTCCGGAGCAGCGGCAGCTGCCGCGGCACCCCGGTGCGGGGCATCAAGGTGACCCGCGGGCTTGCAGCGTCGCGATACCAGGTGACGACCTGCGTGCACTCGCCAGCGTCGGTCGGAGCGATCTGTTCCCCGACCAGCGCGTTGAGCAGCGTCGACTTTCCGGCCTTGATCTTACCGGCGACGGCTACCCGTAGCGGTTCATCGAGCCGGTCAATCTGAGCGCGCAGCTGGGTAGCCGTGGCCGGGCTGTCGCGGTATACCTCGGCTGCCCGCCTCAATACCGCACGGACCGCGGCGCTGAGGCTGGGAGCCGCCCTCGTCGAGGCGTTCACGAACGGTCGCCTGGGGCGGCCAGCAGGGCGCGGGCATCTTGGCGCACCGCGTCGATCTGCGCCAGCTCGGCCTTGAGCCGGCTGATCCTCTGCTGCCGTTGGGAATCCTCGGTATGGGCGGCCTTCTGGGCGGCCTGGATGGATTCCGTGAGCGAGCGCTGTAGCTCGGTCGCCACCTCACTGAAGTGGTCCCGCAGCAGCCGTTGGACCTGGCGCAACCGGTCGCGGCATTCCTTGCTCACGTGGAAGGTGACATCGTCGATCTGGCGCCGGAGCAGCATCTGAGCCTCCGCCTGTTGGCGCTTCAGGCGGCTGTGTTTGTCATCCCGAAGTGTCTTGGAGCCGAGCACCAACCCAGCGACGAGCGACACCGGGTTGAACATCGACGCCGCTCCCGCAAGCATGGTCAACATGCCGAACATAATTACGCCGCCATAGGAACCTCTCATCCCGGTGAGCAACTTGCCGACGAGTTTGGGATCGTCGGCGTGCGGCGCCGCCAGTTCAGGCACCGCGTTGAGGGTGCTGGGCGTATCGCCCAAGCGCAGCTCAGGCAGCAGCTCCCCGCCATCTTCGGCGAAGTGCACGGCCACCTGCTGGGCGATCGCTTGGGCCCGCTGGTTAGCCCAGACGAAGTTGTCCGAGGTGGCCGCAGCGAGCTGCTGACCGAGCCACTCGGTGAACTGCTCCCAGATCGCGTGCGGATCGGCCTGCTCCAGCGCCGCCTCACCAGTGCGGACGACTTGCCGCATCCGATCGCGCAGGTCGAACTCGATGTCGGCGGTCAGATCGGTCATCCCGTCGCTGAGCGTCTGCTGCCATCGTGACGTGCGGCGTTGCAGATTCTCGGCGCGGGATTGGGCGGCCTCCAGCTCGGCCATCAGCACCGTGCCGCCTTCGGGGTTGCACTGCGCTTGGAGTTCTGCCCGCAGCGACACCGCGAGGTGGTCGGTGACCGTGAAGACGTCGTGCGCCACGCTGCGACGGCTCAGCCGGTCGGCCTGCGCCACCGCGTTGCGCAGGTATCGAACCAGCGGCGGGAAGCCGGACTCATCATCTAGCTGCTTGTCGTCAGCGCGCATTGCGTGCAAGCGCAGCGTCGAGGACACCGGCAGCAGATCGGCCTCGACATTGGCGCCGGCGAGGTGGACGCGGTCCAGCTCGGCGATGCGCCGCCATTGCGGGTAAAGGTCGATCTTGGACAGCACGCAGGCGACGTTGGGACACAGCTTCATCGCCTGCCGCAGAAAGTCGATCTCCGGTTCCGAGTATTCCTGCGAAGCGTCGGAGACCAGCAGCACAGCATCAGCGGTGGGCAGCGCAGCCAACGTACTGGTGGTGTGTACCGAGCTGAGGCCGCCGACGCCGGTGGTATCAACCAGGACCAACCCGTCGGCCAGGATCTGACGCGGGATGGCGACCTCGGCACGCAACAGATTCTGCCGGTTCGCCGGATTGCCCGCCTCGGACACGTGGCTCGCAAGCTCGTCGAGGGGTACCTGGACTCGCGTGGTCTCCGCGTCGCCAGCACCGTCCATCCCGCGCACCAGCCACGCGATGGGGGACTTCGCGTAGGAGATCTCAGTGGGCAGAGCGGTGGCGATGTCGTCGTCGACCGGGCAGACCGGAGCGTCGACCAGTGCGTTGATGAGCAGGCTCTTGCCCTGCTTGAACTCGCCGACCACCAGAACCCGAACAGCGGGATCGAGCAGCCGCTGACGGGTGTGCGCCAGCCGCTGCAGTAGATCGCTACGGTCACCAGCCTTGGTCAAACTGATCAACCGGTCAACAACGTCGAGGCCCGGCGGTCCTACTGCGCTCACTGCGTTGCCCTCTCCTGCTGACTGCCCCGGTGGAGGCTACTCCAGCGGATCCGTGTGCCCGCGGACCCGACACATCCGCGCTAGTTGACACATAGTGTCGCTAACGCAACACGGCGTGACGGCGATACCTGGCCGGGCGCCGCTTCAGCTCCGCTCTAGGCTGCGGGTTCGCTCGAGGGGGTCGCCCGAGAAGGAAGGGGCTCGCGAAGGATGAGCTACTGGCTCGGGATCGATGTGGGTACGACTTTCACCGCTGCGGCGATCTGCCGGCAGTCGGGTGGTCTTTCTGGGGTGCCTGAGGTGGTGGCGTTGGGGACCCGCTCGACCGCGGTGAGTTCGGTGTTGTAC
>JAICHZ010000374.1 GCA_025924655.1 Pseudonocardiaceae bacterium
CACCGTGTCCCCGTCTTCCGGGCGATCCCCACCACCTGGCACGCCCGCTGATTACTCATCCCCTGGGCAATCAACCGCGTGAACTGCTCACGCTTCTCCGTCTGCGGTGCAACCCCCGGACGACCCCGAACCATCGCAACTCTCCAGAACCTCCGGTGTTGCGACGATGGCTAGAATCCGCCCGGTCTGATCTGGCCCCACCTTCGACACGCCGGGGCCTGGTTATGACGGTCTGATCTGGCCCCACCCCGAAGGGTTCGCCGTGTTGTTGACGGCGATCGGGAAGGGGCGGAAGTGGCGAGGTCGAGAGTGGAGTTGTTCGAGGCGATACGTCGTGATCATCGGCGTGATGGTCTGTCGATTCGGGCGTTGGCGGACCGGCATGGGGTGCATCGGCGCACGGTCCGGCAGGCGCTGGGAGACGCGGTGCCACCGGAACGGAAGACCCCGGTGCGGGCGGCTCCGAAGCTGGACCCGGCCAAGGCGTTGATCGACGCCATGCTCACGGTTGACCTGAGTGCGCCGCGCAAGCAGCGGCACACCGCGCGGCGGGTGTTGGCCCGGTTGGTCGACGAGAACCAGATGAGCGAGCTGACGTATTCGGCGGTGCGTGATTATGTCGCGAAGCGTCGCCCGGAGATCTGGGCCGCTGCCGGCAGGACGGTCGATGAGGCGTTCGTGCCGCAGACCCATGCACCTGGCGCGGAGGCGGAGGTCGACTTCGCGGACCTGTGGATCGACTTGGCTGGGGTCCGCACCAAGTGCTTCTTGTTCACGCTACGGCTCTCGTACTCGGGCAAGTCGGTGCACCGGGCCTACTCCACCCAAGGGCAGGAGGCGTTCCTCGAAGGCCACCAGCAAGCGTTCGAGGTCCTGGGTGGTACACCGACCGACAAGATCCGCTACGACAACTTGAAGTCCGCGGTCTCCCGGGTGCTGTTCGGCCGCAACCGCACCGAGTCGGCCCGCTGGATCGCGTTCCGGTCCCACCATGGGTTCGATGCGTTCTACTGCAACCCCGGAGTCGAGGGAGCCCATGAGAAGGGCGGCGTCGAGGGAGAGGGTGGCCGGTTCCGCCGCAACCACCTGGTCCCGGTCCCGAAGGTGGCCACGATGGCCGAGCTCAACGAGTTGCTGGTCGGCTACGACCTGGCCGATGACGCCCGGCGGATCGGGAACCGCACGCTGAGCATCGCCCAGCACTTCGCACTCGAGGCGGACCTGCTGCGGCCGTTGCCAGACGAGGCGTTCGAGACCGGCCTGACGCTCACCCCACGGGTGGACAGGTATGCCCAAGTCAGCGTGCGACAGTGCCACTACTCGGTCCCGGCCCGGCTGATCGGGCACCGGGTCCGGGTCGTGCTGCGCGCCTCGGAGCTGCTGATGTTCGAGGGCCGTCACCGGGTCGCCCGCCATGAACGTTCGACCATCCGGGGCTCCCAGAGCCTGAACCTGGACCACTACCTGGAGGTGCTGGTCCGCAAACCCGGGGCGCTACCCGGGGCGACCGCGCTGGTCCAGGCCCGCGCATCCGGGATGTTCACCAGCGCGCACGAGGCGTTCTGGGCCGCGGCCCGCAAGGCCCACGGCGACTCCGGCGGCACCCGGGCGCTGGTCGAGGTACTGCTCCTGCACCGCCACCACCGCCACGACGATGTCGTCGCTGGCATCACCGCGGCACTGGGTGTCGGTGCGACCAGCCCCGACGTCGTCGCCGTGGAGACCCGCAAGCACCACCAAGCAACCGACCACAACGCCGACGCTGCAGCTGCGGCGCAGATCGAGGCTGGGGTTGGTGATCGGGTCGTGGTGAACCTGATCGACCGGCGACCCACCAGCCTGCCCGATCGCGGCGACCTGCCGACTCGTGTCGGCCAGCTTCCACCGGATCTGCGGCCACTGCCCTCGGTCGCGCCCTACGACAGCCTGCTGGGGGGAACCACCACATGATCGCCACCACAACGACGACCAGAACCGGCACCAGTACCGGCACCAAGGCCCGCGGCGGCCCGAAGGCCAGTGGTCGACAACCCAGCGAGCAGGCCATCGACGCCGCGATCGACGGCGCCAGCCGGCTGCTGCGGCTCCCGACGATGCGCGACCGCTACGCCGAGATCGCCGAGGCCGCCGGGCGCGAACAGCTGTCCTACCGGGCGTTCCTGGCCGAGCTGCTCCTGGCCGAGTGCGACGAACGTGACGCCCGCCGGGCGGTCCGCCGCATCCACGAAGCAGGCTTCCCCCGACCCAAGACGCTCGCCGAGTTCGACTTCAACGCCAACACCGCGATCAACCCCGCCACCATCAACACCCTGGCCGGCTGCGGCTGGATCAGCAAAGGCCAGTCGCTATGTCTGATCGGCGACTCCGGGACCGGGAAGTCCCACCTGTTGATCGGTCTGGGCACCGCCGCGGCCCACCAGGGCCACCGCGTCCGTTACGTCCTGGCCGCCAAGCTCGTCAACGAACTCGTCGAGGCCGCCGACCAACGCCACCTCTCCCGCACCATCGCCCGCTACGGCCGCGTATACCTGATCTGCCTCGATGAACTGGGATACATGGAACTAGATCTGTGGAGCCACTCATTCCCCGGATTCTGAGCCCACTACGATGGGCATCTGGAAGGAATGTGAGTCATGTCGAAGAAACGCAGGAATTTCACTCCGGAGTATAAGGAGGAAGCGGCGAAGCTGGTGGTCGAGACGTCACGGCCGATCGCGGAATGCGCCCGGGGTATTGGGGTCAACGAGCAGACGCTTCGGAACTGGGTGAATGCGTACCGGAAGGCGCATGCCGGGGAGGAGCCGCCGTTGTCGGTGTCGGAGCGTGCGGAACTGCGGGAGTTGAAGGAGGAGGTTCGTGAACTGCGGCTGAAGAGTGAGTTCTTGGGAAAAGCCGCGGCCTTCTTCGCCCAGGAGTATCGGTGAACGCTCGGTATGAGTTCATCGACGAGGAGAAGGCGACCACCACAAAGACCGGTGGCCGTAAGTACACGGTCGTGAAGATGTGTGCCTGGATGGAGGTGTCGGCCTCGGGATTCTATGAATGGCGGAGCCGGCCGCAGTCGGCGACCGCG
>JAICHZ010000375.1 GCA_025924655.1 Pseudonocardiaceae bacterium
ATCGTGAACTCCAACGTCGTCGAGTCATACCTGTGGGCCCGGTTGGCGACGATGCCCCGCTCCAGCTGGCTACGCGAGCTGGCCGACCTGGCCTGGTGCGCCCCCCGGTACCTCTCCGCGGAGCGCCACGACCGCGGCGAGTTGCTGCGAGCCTTCCTGCGCCGATATGCCGGCGCGCGGGCCGACGAACTGCGTGCCCTGGTCACCGACGTTCTCGGCGACGCGCTGCTGCACCGGGTGATGCCCGAAGCAACCCGCCAGATCCGCCGCCACCGCGCGGCCGGGCACCGAACCATCCTGATCACCGGTGCCGTCGACGTCCATGTGGAGCCGCTGTCAGTGCTCTTCGACGAGGTGGTCGCCAGCCGGATGCACGCCAAAGACGGCGTGCTGACCGGGTTCCTCGAAACCCCTCCGCTGGTCGACGAGGCCCGCGCGGCGTGGCTGCGGCACTATGCGCAGGCCAACGGTCTGCACCTGGACCGGTCCTACGCCTACGCCGACAGCTATTCCGACCGCCCGTTGCTTGAGGCCGTCGGGCATCCGCAAGTGGTCAACCCGGACTCCCAGCTGTTCCGGCATGCCCGACGGCGCCGCTGGGTGGTGCATCGTTGGGGAGCCCACACCGGTGGGCTGTTCGAGGTGCTGCTCGACGTCACCCGAGCCGACGTATCAGGAGCGCCGCGGTGAGCCTCGCGTTGCAGTATCACCGCTCCGCCGGGCGCTACTTCGCCGCCCGCGCGGTCAGCGGCAGCCGTGCGGGCGGCCGGCTAGCGGGCATGCTTGCCAGCAATGTCGCGCCGCTACGGCTGGTCGAGCAGGCCGACCCGGTCCCGGCCGACGAGTCCTGGAGCCGGGTCGAGCCGGTGCTGTCCGGGATCTGCGGGTCGGATCTCGGCCTGCTCACCGGCCGGTCGTCGCCCTACCTCGGGCCGTTGACCTCGATGCCTTTCGTCCCCGGCCATGAGGTGCTCGGGCGCACCCTCGACGAGCTGCCCGGGCTACCCCGGGGCAGCCGGGTAGTGATCGATCCGGTGCTGCGGTGCGCAGTGCGCGGCGTGGCGTCCTGCCGGGCTTGCCTCGCCGGGCATACCAGTCGTTGCGACCACATCACCACCGGATTCCTGGCTGCTGGGTTACAGACCGGTTTCTGCGCCGACACCGGAGGTGGCTGGAGCCGCCGGATGATCGCCCATTGCAGCCAACTGCACGCGGTGCCGGACCCGCTGCCCGACGAGGTCGCCGTCCTGGTGGAGCCGTTGGCCTGCGCGGTACACGCGGTGCGCCGGGTACCGGTCAGTCCGGGCGCCTCGGTGCTGGTGATCGGCGCGGGCACGGTGGGCCTGCTCACGCTGCTCGCGCTGCGCAAGCTCACCGCGGCCGGCGAGATTCACGTGATCGCCAAGCACCGCCATCAAGCCGACCGGGCCCGCGAGCTGGGCGCCACCCAGGTCATCGGCACCGACAGCACCGCCCGGACGTTGCGCCGCAGCACCGGCGCACTGCTGGTCGAGCCCGAGCTCGGCGACGGTTACCTGCTCGGCGGGATGGATCTGGCCTTCGAGTGCACCGGGGGTACCTCAGGTTTGAACACGGCCCTGCGGTCCTTGCGCGCCGGGGGCACAGTGGTGGCATCCGGAATGCCCGCGGGTGGGGTGGATCTCACCCCACTGTGGTACCGGGAGCTGCACCTCGTCGGGGCCTACGCCTCGGCGACCGGGGAAGAGCCGAGTGAGGGTGATTTCCCGGCGGCCATCTCCCTGGCGGCATCAGCGGCGCTGGACGGTTACGTTGACACGATGTATCCGCTGGAAAAATGGCGCGACGCGCTTGATCACGCGGCTGCAGCCGGCCGGCTGGGCACGATCAAGGTCGTCTTTGCCCCCGGTCGAGGATAAGAGGCAGTCAGCGTCAAGAGTCCGTGGGAAGTGCCGCGCTGCGGGGACAGGAGCAGGTGAGAGTGTGGGCAGGCCAGGTTTCGTGCTCGACGTCGACGAGCGGACTCCGCCGCTGCTGATGCACGAGGGCGAGGGGTTCCGGTTGGAGCGCCTGCCACTGGGCAGCCGGGTGATCTACCCGCCGGAGTCGCTGCCGGGCATCGTCGACCTCGACGGCGCGATCCACCACGCCCTGCTGCATCCACACGGCAGCGACCCGCTGCCGAACCTGCTCCGCCGCGGGATGCGGCTGACGATCGTCTTCGACGATCTGTCCCTGCCGCTGCCGCAGATGCGCACTCCGGACATCCGGCAACGGGTGATCGAGCAGGTTCTGGAGCTGGCCGCTGCCGCCGGGGTGGACGACGTCGAACTCATCGCCGCGAACTCGCTGCACCGGCGGATGACCCCGGCGGAACTCAAGCGCACCGTCGGCGAGCGGGTGTTTCGGGCCTTCCATCCGGATCACCTGCGCAATCACGACGCCGAAGACCCGGACGATCTCGCGCATCTGGGCACCACCCCGCACGGCGAGAACGTGGAGATCAACCGCCGGGCCGCCGAAAGTGACCTGATCATCTACGTCAACATCACACTCACCGCGATGAACGGCGGCTCGAAGTCGGTGGCGGTGGGATTGGCCAGCTATGCCAGCCTGCGCCACCACCACAATGTGCACACATTGCGGCATTCGCGCTCGTTCAACGATCCCCCTTATTCGGCGATGCACCAGTCCTACGACCGGATGGCCGACGTCATCGGCGGGCAGGTCCCGGTATTCACCATTGAGACAACACTGAACAACGAACCGTTCCCCACGGCGCTGCGGTTCCTCACGCGTCGCGAGTGGGAGTGGAACCTCACCGACCAAGCCAGTTACCTGGCGGTCAAGCGAAGCAACGACCTGGCCACCGGGAAGCTGCGACGGCGGATCTGGCAGGCCACCGAGGCGCCGTACGGTGTCACCGGGGTGCACGCCGGGGCACCTAGCCAGGTGCACCCGCACACCCTGGCCGGGGTGCACCGCCAGCAGCTCACCGAGGTGCAAGGGCAGGCCGACGTGGCGATTTTCGGCTTGCCCTACATCTGCCCGTACAACGTGAACTCGATCATGAACCCGATCCTGGTGATGTC
>JAICHZ010000376.1 GCA_025924655.1 Pseudonocardiaceae bacterium
ACCGCTGACGGCGCGGCCGCGGTGGCGCAGCGCACCGCCCCGATCAGCAACCCGGCCGACCGGGCGCTGTTCCATGAGTTACGAACCCATGTCGATGCGGTCATGGCCGGTGCCGGGACGGTACGCACCGAGCGGTACGGGCGGCTGGTCCGCGATCCGCAGCGCCGGGCGCGCCGGGTAGCCCGCGGGTTGGTAGCAGACCCGCTGGCCATTGTGGTGAGCCGCCGGCTCACCTTGACCGCGGACCTGCCACTGCTGGCAGACCCGCATTCCCGGGTGGTCGTGCTCACCGCCAGCGCCGCCGAGCTGCCGGGATGCGCTGCTGACGTCAGCTACCTGCGCCCGGCGCCCGGTGCGGAGGTGGACCTGCCGGCGATGCTCACCCTGTTACGGACCGAGCACAACGTGCGCTCGGTGTTGTGCGAGGGCGGCCCGCAGCTCAATGCGTCGCTGTTGCCTGCCGGCCTGGTTGACGAGCTGTTCTTGTCCATCGCGCCGGCCCTTGCGGGCAGTGCTGGGTCGCTGTCCATCGTCGACCGGGCACCGCTGGCGGAGCCGATCGGGCTGGACCTGGTGTGGCTGCTGGAGGCGCAGGGCCAGCTGTTCGCCCGGTACGCACTCCGGCGGTGATTCACAGCCCGTGCCATCCGCGGCTGACTGTGCATGGTGTAACTGTCCGTGACCGTCGCGAGAAGGACTATGGCAGCGTGAGTAGGTGCCACCCGCGGCAACTTGTGCGGAAAGTTGCCTCGGGTGGCACCTACTCAACAGATCCATGGACCTCTTTCAGCGACTGCTGTGACGGTTGTGGCTGCTGTCATGACAGGGCGCTTAGAGACCCCTGGTGCTCGTCAACGGTCCCCCTGAGCTGGTCCCTCAGCCCTCACTCGGAAACCTCACCGGCGCGAACCGGTCAGGGGCGGCCGATCTCGTCCCAGCCGGCCACGTCCTGGCGACGCCGTGGCGCCGGGCCGACATACTGCGCCACCGGACGGACCAGCCGGCCGGTGCTCTTCTGTTCCATGATGTGCGCGCACCAACCCGCAGTCCGTGCGCAGGTGAACATTCCCGGCATCATGTGCGGTGGCACCTGCGCGAAGTCGAGGATCACCGCGGCCCAGAACTCGACGTTGGTCTCGATCACCCGATCCGGCCGCCGGTCGGCCAGCTCGGCTAGCGCGGCCTGCTCCAGCGCCACTGCCACGTCGTGGCGTGGCGCGCCGAGCTCCTTGCAGAGCCCGCGCAGTACTCGGGCTCGCGGATCTTTGGCTCGGTAGACCCGGTGGCCGAAACCCATCAGCCGCTCACCGCGATCCAGCACTTTGCGGACCACCGCGGTGGCGTTGTCAGTGCGCTCCACCTCCTCGATCATCGGCAGTACCCGCGCCGGCGCGCCACCGTGTAACGGCCCGGACATGGCGCCGATCGCCCCGGACAGGCACGCTGCGGCGTCGGCACCGGTGGAAGCGATCACCCGAGCGGTGAAGGTCGAGGCGTTGAGCCCGTGCTCGGCGGCTGAGACCCAGTACCCGTCCACGGCCCGGACGTGCGCCGGGTCCGGATCGCCGCGCCACCGGGTCATGAAACGCTCGGTGATGGTGGAACACTCGTCGATCCGGCGTTGCGGCACGGCCGGCTGGTGGATTCCCCGGGCGGACTGCGCCACGTACGACAGCGCCATCACCGACGCCCTGGCGAGATCGGTCCGGGCCTGCGCGTCGGAGGTATCCAGCAGGGGGCGGTAGTCCCAGATCGGCGCGAGCATCGCCAGCGCGGCTTGCACGTCGACCCGGACGTCACCGGTATGCACTGGCAGCGGAAAGGGCTCGGCGGGGGGCAGCCCGTGCCCGAAGCGCCCGTCGGTCAGCAACGCCCACACGTCGCCGAACGTCACATGATCGACAAGATCCTCGATGTCGACGCCGCGGTAGCGTAGTGCGCCGCCGCCCCGATCCGGTTCGGCGATCTCGGTGTGGAAGGCGACCACGCCTTCCAGCCCCGGCTTGAAACCGGTGGTGTCCGCTGGCCCATTCACGTTTGCCAACCCGTTCAACACAGTCACGCCGACCTCCTCGCGCCGTGGGGCCCCTGCTTGGGCACGCGCGGGTCGCTGACCGGCCAGCGGGGTGGGCGCACGCCACAGCGCGGCGCCGCGCGGGTTGACTAACAGTGCACCCGATGGCCATCTGGTGGCAATCCGGGACCGAGGGCAGACGGCGTAGGCGGCGTAGATAGACATAGACAAGGAGCGTGCGACGTGGCGGCTGGGGGGACGGATCGGGGTCCGCGGATTGATGACCTGGCCCGGATGCGGGTGGCCTATCCCGCTGCTGCACTGGACGAAGCCGACCTGGCCGGCAGCTGGCACGAACAGCTTGCTGGTTGGCTCGGTGACGCCGTGACGGCGGGCCTTCCTGAGCCCAACGCGATGGTGCTGGCGACCGCGGACGCCCGCGGCCTGCCTAGTTCCCGCACCGTACTGGCCAAGAGCCTCGACTCGCGCGGTGTGGTGTTCTA
This sequence comes from Pseudonocardiaceae bacterium, assembly GCA_025924655.1. Taxonomy (GTDB): domain Bacteria; phylum Actinomycetota; class Actinomycetes; order Mycobacteriales; family Pseudonocardiaceae. The sequence continues at coordinate 2,518 of JAICHZ010000376.1, forward strand.
CACCAACTTCACCTCCGCCAAGATGCGCGACCTCGGCGTCACCCCGTTCGCCGCGGCGACGTTTCCGTGGATTGCGCTGCATCGTCAGGTGCACCTGCGGGGACCAATCGAGATGCTCACACCTGAGGCGAGCACAACGTATTGGCAGACCCGCCCGCGGGGCGCCCAGCTCGGGGCGTGGGCCTCCGCTCAGTCCACCGTGGTACCCGACCGGCACACGCTCGACGTCGCCCTGGAGCAGGTCGCGGCGAGATTCGCCGACGTCGAGGCAGTGCCGTTGCCACCGCATTGGGGTGGGGTGCGGATCATTCCGGTGAGCGTGGAGTTCTGGCAGGGCAGGCCCAACCGGATGCACGACCGGTTGCGGTACCACGTCACAGAGGACGGCGACTGGACTGTTCAGCGGCTCGCCCCGTGACGCTGGCGTGGTGTCCTATCTCCGCACGGCGAGACAAGCTACCTTGGGTAGGTGCCTGGCGAACAAGCTGTGACCTTGGGTTACCCGGATGGCGTGCACCAGATGTCGATCACTCGGGCGACCCAG
>JAICHZ010000377.1 GCA_025924655.1 Pseudonocardiaceae bacterium
AACGCTACACGCAGAACGTCGCTGTAAAGCCCCCCAGCTCTAGACACGGGATCGATTCCCAACACCCGCACTGTGCAAGGGTGGCGTCAGCGGTTACCGCACGCGATCGCCAGGGATCGAGCGGCGATGCCGGACCCCGTCAGGGGAAACCATTATGTGGAGCCGTTGGGCCGCTGGAGGCTTCGCACGGACCCAAGTGCCAGCCATGCTACGAACGGGTGATGTGCAACCCGTGTCGGTTCAACAGAGGGTATTCCTTGGGGCCTCAACTATCACTCGGCCCTCGCTGAGGAGCCCCCATGCGGATCGAGAGCGTTCTTCCGAACCGGGTGTCACCCGGCCACTCCGTGATCATCCAAGGCGACGGCTTGGAGACCGCGGAGAAGGTCTTCTTCGGTGAGCAGGAGGTCTATTTCAAGTCGATGGCAAGGTCCTGGTGGTGGTAGTCCCCGAGGTCTCGGGCACAGTCGAGGTGACCATCGAAGGAGGGGACGGCACGAGCGATGCCGTCAGCCTCACCATCGAGTAGAGCTGACTATCGAGTCATCGGCTTCGCAGTGCCTCGCTCGACTAGGTGCGGACACCGTGGAGGCTTGGATTCTGCGCGGCTCGCCCCTGCCCTGCAGTCGAGTCGAGCGGACGGTCTGCACGTCGACCTGTCTTGCGCATGGCGCGGGTACCTACCTGGCGCGGGCACAGCCTTCCGACGGTCGCCAGCATCACTTCTACTCACGTCATCAGCATCTACCCCCGCGCCCTTTGCTCGGGCAAGCATAAAACCTCGGCCCCAGCGCGCAGAGTTTCGACTGCGCCGCCGCGATCGGCCGCTCAGCGACGAACGCGGCGGTCAAGGCGTTGACGCGCTAGTCTTCCTGCCGAGCGTCGTCGCTTTCTTCGTCCGCCCTCGACTGGGTACCGCTAATCTCCCGGGCCAGATCCCCCAGCGACCCCCCGCCTCCTGTTGTCTTTGTTGGCTCCGACCGATGAGTTTGCTGCGTCGCTTGAACAAATGCGGAAGCAAGAGGATCCCCGGGGTCAGGGACAGATACGGAAGGGTTAGGGTCATTTATATTATCGGTAGACTGCTCAGCCTTATCAGGCACGCTACTCATACGAGTCCTCCTATCCCAAGCCCTGGCTGGAGCGCCGGGGTGGTAATCGAGACATTACCGTGTGCCCCGCCCTTTTGGTGACACTTATCGACGGCACATGAAACTGATGCCGATGGCGCTGCTCACCACAGACCTCGCTGCTCACAACGCTGGCGTCAACGCACCGCTCGACGGTGACAAAGAGGGCGGCCAAACACAAGACCGAGATCACCGCATCGGTCGGGCCGCGCACCTGCTATGAAGCCATCGTCGAACGAGCAGGCAGGACAACACAGTTGATCAGGGTTTGTCGTGGGATGGGGGCTGGTCGCCGTAGGTGGTGTGGATCTGTTCGGAGGGTTGGTAGCGCTCGGTGTCGGCGTAGGAACGGTAGGAGGCCCGGTCGGCGGGGGTCAGCACGGTGTCATCGAGGAAGGGGGTGAGTAGGTTGCGGGGCCATAGCCGTCGTGCCCGCACCGCATTGATCTCTGCGCAGAACACGACGATGGCTGCCTGCAGGTACAGCCAGGCTAGCAACCCGAAGACCAGCCCGAACACGCCGTAGACCTGCGAGGCACCGATGAGTTCGCGACTGAGCAACACCGTGCCCAGGGTTTGGAGTACCTGGATGGCGACTCCGGCGCCGACAGCGCCGGGCAGCAGGTCAGCGAGCCGGACCTCGCGGGCGCTGAGCACCCGGAACCCGATGAGGAACGCGGCCACGTTGACGATCGCCGCGACCGCGATCGCGGCGATGCGCACCCCGATGCCGATCCCGGAGCCGCCCGCCGACAGCGGGGTCGTCATGAGGAAGTCGGTGGCCACGGTGCCGACCGCGGACAGCGCGGTGGTGATCAGGACGACGGTCCCGATCAGGGCGAACAGCATCAGGCCGCGCAGGCGGGACACCAGGGGGTTGGGGCGGGCATAGCGTGGCACGGCCCAGACCCGATTCAACGTGGTCTGGATGGCCACCGAGACATTCAGACCCCCGTAGAGGGCACCGACGATGCCCAGGATCACCCCCGTGCGGCTGCCGTGGATAGCGCTGATGTTCTGCTGCAGTTGCGGGCCGATGATCGGAAGCTGCTGCAACGCTGAACCGACCAACGCGTGCTGCAAGGCGGGGTTGCCCGCCAGGGTGTAGCCCAGGACGCTGACCAGCAACATCAGCAGGGGAAACAGCGCGAGGAACCCGTAGTAGGTGATCAGAGAGGCGAGGTATCCGCCCTGATCGTCAACGAACTTATAGATCACCGCCAACGGGAAACCCAGCCAGGTATGACGACGCTGGAAGCCATCCAGTCGAGCCGCTACACCCGTCCCCATGCCCTCATAGTCCCCCGCCGCGGCTGCACGGATCATCCTCGACCCCGTGTGGGCCTGTTGTTATGGACCGTGTCACCCATTCGCCACGCGCGGATGGTCGAATGCGCTCCCACCGACGCTGAGAAGGTCGAGCTCGTAACAGCCCGCAGGGCCTGAGCGAGTGGCTAGTGGGTGGCACATCGCTGATGCCCGACGCCCGGCCTCGATCATCGACACATGAGGTCTGTCGAGACCTAGCAGCACCCTCTCTGCGGTGGTCAGGGCTGAGTGGGTTGATGCGGCGGTAGTCCGCAGGGTGCCAGGTCCGGTCACGTTCGAGGTCCTTGCGGGAGACTATCTTGATCGCCGCAACGACCGGCGGCTAGGGCGCGTATAGGACGCAGCTGGCCGTGAACAGCCGGACGCCGTAGGACAGCACCGGACACAACGAAGGTCGGCCCACGACCATGTTCGTGCAGGTCAAGGAGGCGTTTCTGCTGCGTGGCGGGTCAAGGATTCGAACCTTGGAAGGCATCAGCCGACGGATTTACAGTCCGCTCCCATTGGCCGCTCGGGCAACCCGCCTGGAGGCCGGGCGCACCGGCCGGTAGTTACGATACACAGTCCGTGACGTCGAGG
>JAICHZ010000378.1 GCA_025924655.1 Pseudonocardiaceae bacterium
CGACCTTGTCCATCGCCTCGGCGATGAGCTCACCGATCGACGGGTCAGCAGCGGAGATCCCGGCGGTGGCCGCGATCTGCTCCTTGGTCTCGACCTCCTTGGCCGAGTTCAGCAGCTGCGCCGACACGGCCTCGACGGCCTTTTCGATGCCCCGCTTCAGGGCCATCGGGTTGGCCCCGGCGGCGACGTTGCGCAGACCCTCGCGCACCAGCGCCTGGGCCAGCACGGTGGCGGTGGTGGTGCCGTCGCCTGCGACGTCATCAGTCTTCTTGGCGACTTCCTTGACGAGCTCGGCCCCGATCTTCTCCCACGGGTCTTCGAGCTCGATCTCCTTGGCGATGCTCACACCATCGTTGGTGATGGTGGGGGCACCCCACTTCTTCTCAAGAACGACGTTGCGACCCCTAGGGCCGAGCGTCACCCTGACGGCGTCGGCGAGCTGGTTCATGCCGCGCTCAAGACCGCGACGGGCTTCCTCGTCGAACGCGATCATTTTGGCCATTGCGGTGTGGTCCTCCGGTCATGGGCGCCGCGGGGTTTCCGCGGCAAGGACACAGTGCTCGGCCAGGCTCGGTGCCCGCGACGGACGTCCAGCGCGTGCCGGACTCACCGTCCCGACCTCAGTGTTGTCAAACTGGCACTCAAAGGTACCGAGTGCTAACTCAGGTTTAGCACTCGGCTCCTTCGAGTGCAAGCTGCCGCGCCTGCCGGCGGTACCCTTCTGGGGCAACACTTACCTCCACTAGATCGCGTTGGTGGCACCCGGCAGGATGCCTGGCGTGACCACCGCGCAGAAACCACGATCCGTCGACGAGCACGGCCGGGTGGTGGCCGCCCTGCTGGCCGCCACTCCCGTGATCCGGTTGCCTCTGGTGGAGTGCGCCGGCCTCGCACTGGCCGAGCCGATCACCGCGGCCGTGCCGCTTCCGCCGTTCGACAACTCCGGGATGGACGGCTACGCGGTGCGCTCGGCGGACATCGCCGGCGCCACCAGCGATGCGCCGGTGGCGCTGCCGGTCACTGAGGACATCCCAGCCGGGCGCACCGACTCGCCCACCCTGGCGCCGCACACCGCGCATCGGATCATGACCGGCGCCCCGATCCCGCCGGGCGCAGACGCGGTGGTGCCGGTGGAGCTCACCGACGGTGGCCGCCACCGGGTGCAGATCTTCGCCGCGCGCGCGGCCGGCGACAGCGTGCGACTGACCGGCGGCGACGTGACAGCGGGCGGGGAGGTGCTGCCGGCGGGTACGGTGCTGGGCCCGGCGCAGCTCGGTGTGGCAGCCGCGGTGGGCTACGGCGAGCTGCCGGTACACCGCCGAGTCCGGGTGCTGGTGCTGTCCACCGGCTCGGAGCTGGTAGTACCGGGCACCCCACTGCAGCACGGGCAGATCTACGAGTCGAACGGCACGATGCTCGCCGCCGCGGTTCGCGAGGCCGGCGGCGAGGCGCAGCTGATGCATTTCGTGCCAGACGACGTCGCCGCGCTGGAGGCCGCGCTGGCTCCCCGGTTGGCCGGGATGGATTTGCTGGTGACCTCCGGCGGGGTCAGCGCTGGGGCTTACGAGGTGGTCAAGAGCGCGATGACCGGCCACGGCGTGGAGTTCGCCAAAGTGGCGATGAACCCCGGCGCCCCGCAGGGTGTCGGTCGCTACCGTGGGGTGCCGGTGGCGGCGATGCCCGGTAACCCGGTGAGCGCCTCGGTGTCCTTCGAGGTGTTCGTCCGCCCGGCGCTGCGCGCCGCGATGAGGCTGCCGGCGCAGCGGCCCCGGGCCATGGCCCGGTTGACCGAGGCCCTGGAGTCACCAGCGGACAAGCGGCAGTTCCGGCGCGGCGCGTTCGATCCGGGCGCCGGCACCGTTGTCCCGGTCGGTGGCCCCGGCTCGCACCTGCTCGGTGCGCTGGCCAGGTCGAACTGCCTGATCGACATCCCGGAGACCACGGCGTATCTCGAAGCGGGCGAACAGGTTGAGGTCTGGTGCACCGGCGTGGTCTGACCTGCCAGGTGTGAGAAAACCACGACACCCGGACAGGCCTTGTGAATCGCAGGTAAGGCCCAGCACACTGAGCGTGAACAAAGGCTCAGTGAGCAATCCCGTCCCGGAATGGCGTGGGGTTCCTGCGTCGTCGGGGGACGCAGGAGCGCGCTGGGAGGTAACCGTTCGCCGAAGCTGGGGAGCAGACGAACGGTTAACCGGTACCGGGGACCTCCGTCGGGGGACGGGATTCCCCGGTGCCGTTTCCCCCGCCGCCGCCCCCCCGCGCTATGGGCGTACGGTGGGCAATCGCTCACCCACAACAGTCGAGGACCTCGCAAACGCATGGCGTCTCCCCGGTTTCCCGCGACACTGCGGCATCTGGTAGATCTCACCCGCGAGACGCTCCCGCCGATGCATCCCGCTGGCCGGCCGTTCGTGGTCGCCGGGGCAGCGGCGACGCTGCTATTACGCACGCTGTCGCCGAGCGCGGCGACGTTGGGCGCCGTCGCCACCACCTGTTGCGCCGCGTTCTTCCGCGAACCACACCGGGTGACACCGCAGGACCACACCCTTGCGGTGGCGCCGGCGGACGGCACCGTGAGCAGCGTGACACCCGCCGCGGCACCCGCTGAGCTGGGTCTCGACAGCCGACCGCGGCCGCGGATCAGTGTGTTTCTTTCGGTGTTCGACGTGCACGTGCAGCGTATCCCGGTCGACGGCGAGGTATGCCACGTCTCCTACCGGGCAGGCAAGTTTCTGTCCGCCGACCTGGACAAAGCCAGTGAGGCCAATGAACGTTCCAGCATGCTGCTGCGCTCGACGACCGGCCACGACCTTGTCGTGGTACAGATCGCCGGGCTGGTAGCCCGCCGGATCGTCTGCTCAGTACGGCCCGGAGACAAAGTGGCCGCCGGCACCACCTACGGCATGATCCGCTTCGGGTCCCGGGTAGATCTTTACCTGCCGCCCGGCAGTTCCGTGCTGGTGCACCTGGGCCAGCACACCGTGGGCGGGGAGACCGCACTCGCGCGGCTACCCCCGGCC
>JAICHZ010000379.1 GCA_025924655.1 Pseudonocardiaceae bacterium
GCAGGGGCTGGCGCAGGTGCCCGTGAAGAACCCAGTCCGGCAGGTGCATCAGGCGATGTGGCAGCCCGAGTACCCGATCATCGAGCTCGCGGGCCGTTGACAGCCCGCGTCACATTGGCCCCATCGCTCCCAGCAGCCCCTAGAAGGGGGCCATAGTTCGACTTCGCAGGTGCCACCTGCGGCAACTTTCCACGCAAAGTTGCCGTCCCTGGCACCTCCGCGCGCTGCCACAGCGCTTCCCCAATGGTGGCCGCCGTGGCGGGGCCGTGTCGCTGACGAAGACCCAGTCTGACCGGGTTCTGACGCGGTTATCTGAGCAGTCGCAGCACCTGCTCGGCGGTCAGGCACCCTGCGGTGATGAGATTGCGGTTGGCCGCGGCGACGCAGTCACTGACGGTATGCACCATGAGACCGAGGTCGGTTCCACGTCGAGCCGTCTGCTCGACGACGAGGTTCGTAGCGACGCCGGTCACGAACACGGTGTCGATCCCACGCTCAGCCAACCAACCGGGAAGGTTATTACCCGCAAGTCCGGACAGTTTTCGGTTATCGACCACTGCCAGCGTCGACATCTCCTCAATTCAACTGTGCACCCGCAGCGTCTGGGCGGAATGCCTCTTTGGCATCGCCGACAACCAAGCCGCCTTCACCAGCAGGCACGGTGAATCGGGCAAAGACCACTGCCATTCCGGCAGCGCGGACCGACCCGTGGAACCTCACTGCACGCTGTACTACCACCGCTGCGCGCTACCGGCGCGCTGAGCATCGGCCCGAAGAATCCCGCTGGCTTGATCACGTTGACCTGCCCTACGACCTACCATGATCGCCGGAACTGAGTGATGGCCGCGCAATCCTGCACGGTTACCGCTCAGTATTGGCGATCTTGAGAACGGGGGCAGGGCGATCTTGCGACAGCTCCCAAGGCGAGGAGAAATCGTCGTGACTGAAGAGCTGTGCTCCGCCTCGAAGGCGATCGGCGATTCCGCACCCGAGCTGGTCGAGCTGTCCGACGAGGTGCTATTCAGCACTATCTGGGAGCGCCTCGGTCTGTCCAAACGGGACAAAGGAGGCCCACCAGCCGCAGCTCTCACCGTCTCAGCTCGGCCGCGACCCGCTGGATCAGAGCCACTCCCGGATCCCCGGTCACGCCGGCGTCACGGAGCGCCTCGAAGGCGCGGATGATTAGGGCGATCTCCTCGGGATCGTCCAGCCGCTGCTCCCCGGCCAACGCGAAGCCGCGCACGCCTGGTGGATACAGCGCGGCAAACTCGGCGCCGACCGCTGACAGTTCATGATCACCCCGGAAGGTCAACGGATCGAGCTGGGCGGCCCTTAGCACCAATCCTCGTGGCAGTCCTTGCTCGATCAGATCAGCGCGGCCCGCAGGGCTTGTCCGTTTTCGAGGTACCACTGGGAAATCCGGTCAGCTCGCTCCGTCGCCGCCGCCGTCCAATATTCCGAGAAAGCGAGATGGCCCTGCGCGGCATTGTTGCGGACGTTGTCATAGCACCAGTTGTGGTTCTGCGCAACGGCGTCCACGACTCGTAATCGGTCGGCGTCAACCAGTCCGTAGCTGTCTATGAACAGCCGGAACCGGTCGAGCGCTCGCCCACAGCGGGGGTCGTTGATATAGCAGTCGGGTCGTAGCGGTGCCCACAGTCGCGCTGCGCATGCGATATCCCACAAGCTGCAGCCTGGGCTCGCGAGGTCGAAGTCGATGAGCGCCACTGCTTTACCGGCGCGGAACACGACGTTATCCAGATTCGGGTCGTTATGGCTGACCAGCTCCCGCTTGAATGATTCAGGGGGCGACGACGGCCAGGCGTAAGGAGTGGGATTGAAGGTGCGGACGGCCTGGTGGTACGCGCGTAGGAGTTCGGCCACACTGACCAGGGCTTCATCGGTGAGCGCCCAGTCAGGATACGGTGGCGTCACGGCCGTTCCAGGGATGTAGGAAAGCACTTCCCGCTGCTGCGAATCTATGCCGATGAACCGCGGAGCACCGTCAAATCCGATTTCCGTCAGATGACACAGCAGGGCATGGGTCGCCGGGCTGGTTCGTCGTTGCGGCCGACGTACCGTGTTGCCGACTCGAACGACCTGTCCACGGTTGGCGGTGCCCCCTAGTAACGGAACTTCGGGCTGGTTCATCCGTCGTCGAGCAGCGCCTGAGCCAGCGCGGTATGCGTCACGAGGCCGCCGACGAGCCCGCTGCGCAGCGCGGCCCGCACGGCGGGCGCCTTAGCCGTGCCGTAGGGAATGGCAATGACTTCCGGTATCGCGCGCATCTGTTCCGCGCTGATGCCGATCATCCGCTCCGTAAGATCGGTGTGCACTGCTTCGCCGTCGGCTGAGACGAAGACGCCGGAGATATCGGCACAGACGCCGAGGCGGCGCAGCGCTCGGCGGTCGCGTTCCTCCGCTGCGTCATACAGGGTTGACTGGCCACATTCCCAGAGCCCCACACCGGCAACCGCCTTGGTAACAGACGGTAACTGGCCGAAGGCGCGCGCGACCTCGGGCTGCTGGCGCAGCGCGCGGGCGGTCGTGGCATCGGGAACTGTGAACGGCGCGTAGAAGAGGTATGCGCCCCCGCCCGAAGCGCGTGCCACGTCCCGCACGGCGTCGACGGAGCAGTCGTCGTCGTTTGGTAGCGAGAGGGCTCCGGTCAGCTGGACGACCGGTATGGCGGGCAGCTGCGGCAACGCCTTGGCCATCGCGCTGACCGACCGTGCCCAGGCAATACCGAGCACGTCCCGGGGAGTGATCACCTCGCTGAGCAACTCGGCTGCAGCTCGCCCCAGATGCTGGCGCAGCGACTCGGCGTGGTCGTCCGGCGTGTCGACGATGATCGCGTGTTGCAGCCCGAACCTGTCCTGAACATGCGCCGACAGTTCCACGTCGATCACCCCTTGGTGGCGGATCTCGATCCGGACCAGCCCACTGTCCCGGGCCGCGTCGATGAGCCGTGCGACCTTGAAGCGGCTCAGTCCGAACTCCTCGGCGATCTCGAC
>JAICHZ010000380.1 GCA_025924655.1 Pseudonocardiaceae bacterium
CTCACGGTACTTGCTCTGCTGCTTCGAGTACCCAGGGATGATGAGGACCCACCAGTGTTGCTCAGCGTCCACCATAACGGCGTGCTGGCCGCAGCGGCGCTGTGCACCCCGCCGCGGGATCTGATCGTCAGCGGGTTGCCAGCGGATTGTGCCGCTGCGGCTGTCGAAGTGCTCGCATCCACGCACCCGCAGTTGCCTCGCGCCGCGGGTCCGCGCCGCGAGGCAGAAGCATTCGCCCAATCCTGGGCGGAGGGCACCGGGGCGGTGCACGAGCGGGTTGCGCAACGGGTGTTCGCTTTGCATCAGCTCACCCCACCGGTCGGCGTGCCGGGTGCGGCACTGCCGGCCGGCGCCAGCGACCTCGAGCTCCTAGCGCGGTGGCGGCAGGACTTCGCCGACGAAGCGACCGGTGGCCTGCGCGGCCACGGGACCGCCTTGCAACAGATGAAGCGCAGTCTGGCCGCCGGCGCAGCAGCGATGCTGTGGGAGGTCGGTGGTAAGTCGGTGGCCTGGGCGTCAGTGAGTGCTCCGGTGATCGGCATGTCGCGGATCGGACCGGTTTACACGCCGCCGCAGTACCGCGGGCATGGCTACGGCAGCGCGGTCACGGCGGCCGCCGCAAGCTGGGCACAGCAGTCCTGCGCGAAGCACGTGGTGCTCAGCACCGACCTGGCGAACCCGATCAGCAATGCGGTCTACCCGAGGATCGGCTTCCGCCCAGTACATGACGCCGCAGAGATCGCCTTCACGCCCGCTCCGTGACGCTTAGGCTCCCGAACTCCACAGCAGCGCTGTGGAAGCGCACCCCAGCTACTCCGCTGTGGAGTTCGGGAGAATCAGAGCTGTCGCGCGGAGAGATTGCCGACGTCCGGGAAGGTTTTCTGCGTTCTGTCGCCAGACCGCGGCTAGCCTGGCGAAGGTGACGACCCGCCTGCTCGTGTTGCAGCCCTCCGAAGTCGACCCGCCGGAGCGGCTGGGCGATTGGCTCACCGACGCTGGGGCCGAGCTCAGCGTGTGCCGGCCGGCGACCGACGGGGTTCCGCAGAGCCTCGATGGTGTCGACGGGGTGATCTGCATGGGTGGGGAGATGGGCGCGCACGACGACGCCGATCATCCGTGGTTGGTTGGGCTGCGGTGGTTGCTCGCGGGCGCGGTCGCCCGCCGGCTGCCGGTGCTCGGGGTCTGCCTCGGTGGTCAGCTGCTGGCGGCGGCCACCGGTGGCGCGGTACGCCGGGCGGTTGACTGCCCTGAGGCCGGCACGCTACTCATCGCCAAGCGCGACGCTGCCGCGCATGACCCGCTGTTCGCGCAGTTGCCACTGACCCCGGACGTCATCCAGTTCCACCACGACGAGATACACCGGCTGCCGCCGGGAGCCACCCTGCTCGCGTCTTCCCCCCGGCATGCGAACCAGGCTTTCCGCGTCGGCACTGCCGGTTATGGTCTCCAGTTTCATATCGAGACCTCGCCGGCCACTGTGCTGTCCTGGGCTCGCCGTGACGCCGCGGGGGTTTTCCCAGTGTGGCAGCTCGATGCTGAACATCTGGAGCAGGTGCACGCCGATATCGCTGAGACATGGCAGCCGTTGGCGACTCGGTTTGTGGCGTTGGCCGCAGGCGAGCTGGCCCCAGCCGAGGACCGGGTGGCTCTGCCGCTGCTGGGCCATTAGCGTCTGGAGCGCGCTGGTGACCGAAGGCAGGCGGACCGCGCTTTCCCTGGCGCGGCTGGGAATCACTGACGGGAGCGCCGCCGAGAGCCTGACGCGGTTGGGTTGGTGGCATAACGGGCAGGTCCGCCGGGATGCCGAGGACACTGTGTGGGCGCTGTCCCGAGCGCCAAACCCGAATCTGGCGCTGCGCACCCTGGCCCGTTTTAGCCATGCGATCGGGGACGGCTGGGTCGAGGTCGACGGAATGGTGCGCCGGGACCCCGGGGTGCGCGGACGTTTGCTCGGGGTGCTGGGTTCGTCGACCGCGCTCGGCGATCATCTGGTCGCCAACCCGCAGCGCTGGCGCGCGCTGGCCAGTCCAGAGGCGGTTAGTCCGGGCTGGGCTCAGCGGGCGGCGCAGCGGTTGCTCGTTGCGGTCGGCGCGGATCCCGCATCTCCAACCAACCGCGCGACGCTGACTGGTGTCCCGGCCCAGCGGGCGTTGCGGGTGACCTACCGCGAACTGATCACCGAGCTCGCGGCCGCGGATCTAGCCGCCGTGGTGGAGCCGGAATTGCCGGTGGTGCCCTTCGAACAGATCGCAGCGGCGCTGGCCGAGCTCGCCGCTGGGGTGCTGCGCGCTGCCCTGGCGGTCGGGATGGCGGAGGTGACTCCGGACGGTCAACCGCCCAGGCTCGCTGTGATCGGGATGGGCAAGTGTGGTGCGTCCGAGCTCAATTACGTCTCGGACGTTGATGTGATCTTCGTGGGTGATTCCGAGGACGAGCTGGGTGCCGCCACCAAGCTGGCTTCGGCGACGATGCGAGTGGCGTCGGCGTGCTTCGAGGTCGACGCGGCGCTGCGCCCCGAGGGCAAGGCCGGCGCGCTGGTGCGCACGCTGCAAGGGCACCTCGCCTACTACCGCCGGTGGGCCAAGACCTGGGAGTTCCAGGCGCTGCTCAAAGCCCGTCCGGTCGCCGGTGACGTCGAGCTCGGTGGGCGCTATCTGGAAGCCGTCGGGCCGATGGTGTGGACCGCGGCGGAGCGGGAGAACTTCGTGTCCGAGGTTCAGGCGATGCGCCGCCGGGTCGCCGAGCACGTGCCCGCTGAGCTGGTCGACCGAGAGCTGAAGCTGGGTCACGGCGGGCTGCGTGACGTGGAGTTCGCTGTGCAACTGATGCAGCTGGTGCACGGCCGCACCGACGAGTCGCTGCGGGTCGCGCCCACCGTGGCGGCGTTGGCCGCGTTGGGCGAAGGCGGGTATGTCGGTCGAGACGACGCAGCGAACCTGGCGGCCTCCTACCGGTTTCTACGCCTGCTCGAACACC
>JAICHZ010000381.1 GCA_025924655.1 Pseudonocardiaceae bacterium
GGCTGCCGCTGTTCGACGCACCAGGTGCGTGACGGCGCGGCTAGCGCCGGCGATGTGATGACTGCCGCGTTGGCGCCCGGTGGCCTGGTGGTGGTGGACAAGCCGGCCGGGATGACATCGCATGACGTCATCGCCCGGCTGCGCCGGTTGCTGGGCACCCGCCGGATCGGGCACGCCGGCACGCTGGACCCGATGGCCACTGGCGTGCTGGTCTGCGGCGTGCAGCGCAGCACCAAGCTGCTGGCGCATCTCCCGCTGGAACCGAAGGTCTACCGCGCCACGGTGCGCCTGGGCATGTCCACCAACACCGACGATGCGCAGGGCGATCCCATCTTCAGCGCCGATGCCTCCACGGTGGGTGAACAGGAGATCCTCGCGGTTATCGGGGATCTGAGCGGCGCGATCGAGCAGGTCCCCAGCACGGTGAGCGCGGTCAAACTTGCCGGCAAGCGGGCCTATGCGCTGGCTCGGGCCGGTGAGCAGGTGGTGTTGGCTGCCCGACCGGTGACCGTGTCCCGGTTCGAGCTTCTGGTCCTGCGGCGCGGCGACGGCGTGACTGACCTCGACGTGCTGGTGGAATGCAGCGGTGGCACCTACGTCCGGGCGCTGGCCAGGGACCTCGGCGCGGCGTTGAGGGTCGGGGGACACCTCACTTCGCTGCGCCGCACCCGGGTGGGTCCCTACGGTTTGGAGGTCGCGCGCACGCTGGAGGAACTGGCGGTCCAACCGCGGTTGGAGGCGGAGCTCGACGAAGTAGTGGCTACCGTGTTCCGCCACCGAGCCGTGGACACCCAGCAGGCCTGGGTACTCGCGCATGGCGGATCGTTGCCGGTGGTCGGGCTGACCGGCACGTACGCCGCGATCGACGCGGATGGGCACGCCATCGCACTGCTCACCGAGCGCGACGGGCACGCCCGGCCGGTCTTGGTGCTGCGTCCCGCGGGCGACTGACTTCGACTGTGCTGTTCTGAGTTAACCTCGGTGCTTGTGCAGCGCTGGCGTGGAATAGAGGCCATCCCGAACGGATGGGGCCGCAGTGTGGTCACCATCGGGGTGTTCGACGGGGTGCATCGCGGTCACGTTCAGCTGGTGAACCACGCGGTGCGCAAGGCCCGCGAGATGGGTGTTCCCAGCGTATTGATGACCTTCGACCCGCACCCGTCGGAGGTGGTCCGGCCCGGCAGCCATCCGGCGCAGCTGACGACCCTTCGCCGCCGGGCTGAGCTGGTCGAACAGCTGGGCGTCGAGGTGTTCCTGGTCCTGCCTTTCACCGTAGAATTGTCCCGGATGCCGGCCGACGAGTTCGTCCACACGGTGCTTGTCGAGCGCCTGCACGTGGCAGAAGTCGTGGTGGGTGACAACTTCACCTTCGGGCATAAAGCGGCCGGGAATATCGAGCTGCTGCGGTCTCTGGGCCGGCGGTTCGGCTTCACCGCCGAAGGCGTGAGCTTGCTCTCCCAGGGCGAGCTGACCTTCTCCTCGACCTACATCCGGTCGTGCATCGACGCCGGTGACGTGGCAGCCGCGAGCACCGCCCTGGGCCGCCCGCACCGGGTGGAGGGCATCGTGGTCCGCGGCGACCAGCGTGGCCGCAGCCTGGGTTATCCGACGGCGAACCTGTCGACCGCACGGTATGCCGCGATCCCCGCCGATGGTGTGTACGCGTGCCGTTTCGTGCACCGCTGCCGGGAGCTGGCGGCGGCAGTCTCGGTCGGCACGAACCCCACCTTCTCCGGACGCGAACGCCGGGTGGAGGCATTTGTGCTGGATCTGGACGAAGATTTCTACGGAGAGCGGGTGGCGCTGGACTTCGTCGAGCGGCTGCGCGGCATGTGCCGCTTCGAGACCCCTGAAGAGCTCGTCACCCAGATCGATGACGACGTGGTGCGCACGCGAAAGGCGCTCGACTGGGCCGGCTGATGCAGGTATCGGGCCGGCTGTTGTGTTCGGGCTGGCTGTGTTCGGGCTGGCTGTGTTCGGGCCGGCTGTAGTCGGGCCGGCTGTACGAGGGCACGGAAGGGGAGGCCGGTGGATGAACAGCGCGCCGTTGCTCGCAACGTCGCCCGGCAGCGCGAGTGGTACGGGGAGCCGCTCGGCGACCGCGTGCGGCGACTCGTGGTCGCCTTCAATGTCTCCCAGGCGCAGTTGGCCGAGGTCCTCGGGTTGAGCGCGCCCATGCTCAGCCAGCTGATGAGCGGGCGACGAGCGAAGATCGGAAATCCGGCGGTGCTGGCCCGGATGGTGATGCTGGAGCGTCGGGTGCTCACTCCCGCGGTTGCCTCCGGTGATCCCACCGCGATCCGGGCTGCGCTGGAGGAGGTGCGCGACTCCCGGCCCACCGTCAGCCGGCCCACTGCCAGCGGCTCGACGGTCAGCGGGTCCACCGTCAGCTGGTCGACCAGCGGTGATTCGACCGGCGGTGCGGACATAACGCCGGTCGAGAAGTATGGGGACGAGGTGCTCGTCGCGGCGCTACGTGCGGTGGCTGATCCCGCCGAGCTGGCTGGCGCGGCGGGACTGCTGCAGGATCGGTTCCCGGTGCTCGCGGCATTGCTTCGGCGCGCCGCCAGCCCCGGCCAGGAAAGCGACGTCGAGAGGTGAGCTGGTAACCTCCCCAGGGGTCCGGCTGCGGTCCGTGGCGGTCGGTCCGGTGATTTATCCCCCGCGTATTTCGCGACCTACACGGTACAAGATGACAGGAGAAGATTTCGTGGCGCTGTCCACCGCACAGAAGACTGAGATCCTGGCCGAATACGGGCTGCGTGGGGGAGACACCGGGTCTCCGGAAGCGCAGGTCGCCCTGCTGACCAAGCGCATCATGGACCTTACCGAGCATCTCAAGCAGCACAAACACGACCATCACTCGCGGCGCGGCCTGCTCCTCATGGTCGGCCGCCGCCGTAACCTGTTGAACTACCTCGCCAAGGTCGAC
>JAICHZ010000382.1 GCA_025924655.1 Pseudonocardiaceae bacterium
CGTCGCCGCTGACGACCCGGTCTTCGCCACCACCCCGGCGTTCGGCGTCACCGAGGGCACGGTGGTGGCCTTCCAGCTTGAGGACACCAAACCGTGGGTGATCATGGTGGTCAAGAACCGCACCACTCGAGGAGTTCAGCCATCTGATCATGCGCCGCAAATCGACCAGATCGACCCAGCCGTGCTGGAAGCAATCGGTCTGCGCCAGCTGGCGCTGGTGGGCGAGGATGTGGGAGTGCGGCTCAATCCGCGGTACGGCGTGTGGGATCCGGTGAGTCTGCAGGTCGTGTCCGACGAGAACGAGACCGGTGGCTTCATCGCGCCATTACGCGCCACCGCCCGTACGTGACCGCGGACACCCCGCCGGTTGTCGTAGCGCTGTCCGCACGACTCGACGGGGTGCTCCCAGCGCCTGCGGCTCGCCTGCTGCGGGACGGGACACCCTTGCACGCCGATGTCGACGTGCCGGCCGAGCTGGCGCAGCTGTGCGGGGCCGATCCTGTCGGCGACGCCATGGCGGGACTGCTGCTGACGCTGGATCCCAGCACCGGTGCGGCGGCCAGGTGGGTAGCGAGCGGCGCCACTGTGCTGACCACCCCTGAACCCGCTGGGGCGGCGTTGCTGGATGCCGTTGCGGTAATGGATCGGCTGCGGTCGCCTGGGGGCTGCCCGTGGGACGCCGAGCAAACCCACCGCTCGCTGATGCCCTACCTCATCGAGGAGACTTACGAGTTATACGAAGCCCTGGAGGACAGCGACACCGAGGCGCTGCGCGAGGAGCTCGGTGATGTGCTGCTTCAGGTGCTTTTCCACGCCCGGGTCGCGCAAGAAACCCGTGGTGGTTTCGGCAGCGGATGTGACATAGATGCGGTGGCGACCGGGCTGGTGGCCAAGCTCGTCGCCAGGCACCCGCACGTTTTCGCAGGCAGCGAGCAGGTCCACACGGCCAGCGAGCAGGAGATCCGCTGGGACGAACTCAAGCGCACCGAGAAGCGCCGCCAGTCCAGCGTCGACGGGGTTGCCCTGGGCCAACCCGCGGTGGCGCTGGCAGCCAAGCTGGTGTCCCGAGCGACGAAGGCGGCATTGCCGGTAGACCTGCTTCCCGGGGCCGTGCTCACCGGCCCCGTCGGTGATACCGGCACGTTGTTGTTCGCGCGCTGTGCCGCGGCGAAGCTTGCTGGTGAAGACCCTGAGGCCGCACTACGTTGCGTCGCCCGCCGCTTTGCCGACGACGTGCGCGCCGCTGAGGGTTCCGCTCGGGCCGCCGGGTTGGATGCCGAGCGGCTCACCGCCCAGCAGTGGCGCGAGCACTGGCCGGGTTAGCGCCGGATATCACCCTCCGCACCAGGCGTATCTCCGCTGCGTGACCGTCGTTGATCTGTCGTATGAGCGGCGACGAGCGTGCCGGCGCGCGAACCGGGCGATTGAGTTACAAGCAGCTTCGTCGAGGGCTGCCCCGAGCGTCACAGTACCTACTGCGCGGGTTATTGTCCGGCGGTGCACTGGCCTGTGCTGGTCTGGTGCTCACAGCTCTGGGTTCGGTAGCCGCTCCACTGCCCGACCGGGGTTTTGCTAACCCCGCGCCAGCGGCGATGGCCGCGCCTGCGGCTTTGCCCGACGTCGCGGAACCCATTGCAGAGCCGGTCGCCCAGCCGGTCACCGCTCCCCAGCCTGCGGGGCAGCCGGCGCACCAGACCGTCACCATCCCGATCCAGCTTCCTGATCCTGCGAAGACTCCGGTCGCCCCGCAGCTGGCATTCGCCGACTGGGCCACCCGGATGTCCCGGGTCACCAGTATCCCGCAGCGTGCGTTGGAGGCGTACGCCAACGCCCATGCCGTGTTGGCTGCTAGCCAACCGAACTGCCACATCACCTGGGTGACCCTGGCTGGTATCTCGGCCGTGGAGTCCAAGCACGGTGGTTTCGAGGGCCGCACTCTGGAACCCGATGGCCGGCCGTCGTCGCCGATCATCGGGATACCGCTGAACGGCGCGCCCGGCGTGAAGTCAATCGCGGACACCGACAACGGGATCCTCGACGGTGACAAGATATGGGACCATGCTGTCGGGCCCTTCCAGTTCATCCCGTCCACGTGGGCCAAATGGCGAGCCGACGGGAACCACGACGGGATCACCGACCCACAAAACATCGATGATGCTTCCTTGGCTGCGGCGAACTACCTGTGCGCAGACAACCGGAACATGGGTTCTGGTGACGGGTGGTTGCGGGCAATCCTGTCTTACAACGATTCCCTCGATTATGCTCAAGAGGTTTACGGCTTCGCTCAGACCTACGCCCGCAGTGCCAAGGGCGTTACTTAAGCGTTATCGGCGTCCTATCCGCATCCGCACCTCGTTGAGTGCTTCTTGATATTCCGGCGTAGGATTCATCGCCGCAGCCATAGCGAGCTGCGCGCGGGCTTCGTCTAGGCGGCTTTGCCGCTGCAACGTGCAGCCCAAAGCGAAGCGCGCGTAGTGGTCGGAAGGATTGTGCTCGACCACCCGAAGGAATGCCTGCTCGGCGCGGTAGAGCTGAGCGGATTGCAGGTAGGCTCGGCCAGCCAGCAACTGGACGCTCGGTGCGTCGGGCTCAGCATCAAGTACCGGGGCCAACTCTCGAAGGGCTTCCAGCGGACGCCGTTCGGAGACCAACGCCTCAGCGAGCCGGAACTGCTCGACGACGTCCGGGGGGCGGTCGGCGGCTGTCATGGTCGTTCCCACGGTACGCGGACAGCTGCTGTTGCACGAGCCGCCGTTCGATCATCGGGCGCGCGCCTCCGACCGAGTGCGGCCGACCGTGGTTAGGCTGTTGCGTGCCCATCTGATGAGGAGCGAATCTGTGGCCGTCATTGAGGAGGTCGGAGCCCGCGAGATCTTGGATTCGCGCGGGAACCCCACTGTCGAGGTCGAGATCGCACTCGATGA
>JAICHZ010000383.1 GCA_025924655.1 Pseudonocardiaceae bacterium
CAGCTACCTCTCGGCCATCGCCTCCGGGGTCATCGTCGGCCTGGGCATATCGGGCTATTCGCTCGCGCTGCGCTGGATCGCCGGTCGCGCCAGCAGCTGACACGCGGCGCGACCCGCTAGCGTCTGTAGTCCATGTCCTACCGTCGGCGCCGGGAAGCGCTCCGGGAGCGGCTGCGTCAGTCGGAGCTCGACGCGCTGCTGGTCACCGATGCACTCAACGTCCGCTATCTCACCGGCTTCACCGGATCGAACAGCGCCCTGCTGGTGCACGCCGGGAGTGACGAGGCAAGCGTGTTCTGCACCGATGGCCGCTACCGCACCCAGTCGCAGTGGCAGGTGCCCGACCTGCGGCGGCTGATCGAAAGATCGTGTCAGCTGCGGCTGGCCACGCTGGCCGCCGAGGCTGGCATCGGCCGGCTGGGTTTTGAAAGCCATGTGGTGACCGTCGATGGGCACGCCGCGTTGGCGAAGGTCACCGGAGCCGACGCGCTGGTCGCCACATCGCGGCCGGTGGAGGCACTGCGGTTGATCAAAGACGATGCTGAGGTCGCGGTGCTCCGCGAGGCCTGCGCGGCGGCCGATACCGCGCTGGCCGGGCTGCTTGGTGAGGGCGGGCTGTGTCCGGGCCGTACCGAGCGCGAGGTGGCTCGTGACCTGGAAGCCCGGATGGTCGCGGCGGGTGCTGCCGGTCCGTCGTTCGAGACCATCGTGGCGACCGGCGCGAACTCGGCGGTACCGCACCACCGCCCGGCCGACGCCGTGCTGCGCCGTGGCGATCTGCTGAAGATGGACTTCGGTGCGTTGGTCGATGGTTACCACTCCGACATGACGCGCACGGTGGTGCTCGGTCCACCAGCGCAGTGGCAGCAGGATCTCTATGGACTGGTGGCTGAGGCGCAGGCGGCTGGTCGCGCAGCGCTGCGGGCTGGGGCTGCACTCCGTGACGTGGACGCGGCCGCCCGGGACGTCATCACACACGCCGGGCATGGCGAGGACTTCGTGCACGGCCTCGGCCACGGCGTCGGCTTGCAGATACATGAGGCTCCGGCGTTGTCGCAGTTTGGAGTCGGTACACTGGCAGCAGGCATGGCGGTCACCGTCGAGCCGGGTGTTTACCTGGTCGGCCGGGGCGGCGTGCGTATCGAGGACACTCTCGTCGTTTCCGGCGGCGAGCCGGAACTCCTCACCCTGACCACGAAGGATCTCGTGGTCGTGCCCTGCTGAACAGTGACCTGCTAACCGTGACTTGATTGAGAACGAAGGGCTGACGTGGCCAGCACCAACGAGCTGCAGAACGGGCTTGTGCTCAATCTCGACGGCCAACTGTGGTCGGTCGTGAAATTTCAGCACGTCAAACCAGGCAAGGGCGGCGCTTTCGTCCGGACCACCCTGAAAAACGTGCTATCCGGCAAGGTCGTCGACAAGACGTTCAACGCTGGTACCAAGGTCGAGACCGCCACCGTGGACCGGCGTGACATGACCTATTTGTATGCCGATGGTGCCGACTTCGTTTTCATGGACGCTGACACGTTCGACCAGATCACGGTGCCCGGCAATGTCGTCGGAGATGCGGCGAAATACCTCCTGGACAATCAGACCGTGCTGGTCGCAGTGCACGACGGCACCCCGCTGTATATCGAGCTGCCCACTTCGGTGGAGTTGGTGATTTCGCACACCGACCCGGGCCTGCAAGGCGACCGGTCGACTGGAGGTACCAAGCCCGCCACGGTGCAGACCGGTGCCGAGATCCAGGTACCGCTGTTCGTCAGCACCGGCGACAAGGTCAAAGTCGATACCCGGGACGGCCGCTACCTCGGCCGCGTCAGTAGCTGACGTGGGCGCCCGCAGCAAAGCCCGCAAACGGGCTGTCGACATCCTGTTTGAATCCGACTTGCGCGGGCTGGATCCGATGGCGCTGCTTGACGAGCGGGTGGCAGCTCCGGACCTCGCACCGGTCAACGAGTACACGATCTCGTTGGTGCGCGGCGTGGTCGAGCACGCTGAGGACATCGATCGGTTGCTCGCCGACCAAGCCCATGGTTGGGCGCTGGCCCGGATGCCCGCAGTCGATCGGGCAGTGCTCCGTCTGGGCGTGTTCGAATTATTGTTCTCTGCTGAGGTCGATGACGCAGTCGCCATCGACGAGGCGATCGAGCTGGCCAAGTTGCTGTCCACGGACGACTCGCCGCGCTTCGTCAACGGAGTGCTCGGCGCCCTGGCCGCGCTACCGCGGGGCTCGTGAGCGGCGCTGCTCGCTGAGTCAGGCCTCTTCTTTGTCCTTCACCGGACGCGCCTCCGGAGGCAGCACACCCCAGCCGATCAGCTGTTCGGTGAGATCGCCCGGCGACATGTCGTAGATGATCGCCAGGGAGCGTAGATCTTCGGTGCGGATGGACAGCACTTTGCCGTTGTAATCGCCGCGCTGGCTTTGGATCGTCGCGGCGTAGCGGGCCAGCGGACCCACCTTGTCGACTGGTAGCTGCTGCAGGCGCTCCAGATTGATGACGATCTTGGTGGCTGGCTCGCTGCCGGAGGGTACTCGGCCTTCAGGCAGCAGCTCGGGTACTGGGACACCGTAAAAATCCGCAAGCTCGGCGAGCTTCTGCACCGTGACCGCCCGGTCGCCGCGCTCGTAGGAGCCGACCACCACAGCTTTCCACCGGCCCGCCGACTTCTGCTCGACACCGTGCAGCGACAGACCCTGCTGCTGTCGGATGCCGCGCAGTTTAGATCCCAACGCCTTGGCGTAGTCGCCCATCTGGCCCCTTCTCCTTCTTCAGACCCCGACCAGCCAACGCCTTGGGGTGCCCCGCGAAAATCAAGATGATACGGAGAGTAATGCTGCGCTGCGTAACCCCGCAGGTCAAGCCATTGGGGGTCGAAGACCGCGCAGAGTTACGCACACCACCCGGACGGGGCAG
>JAICHZ010000384.1 GCA_025924655.1 Pseudonocardiaceae bacterium
CCACCGCTCCGGACGTGGCTTCACCGAACAGTCAACTGGCCAAGATCCTGACCTACCACGTGGTCGGCACCCGCTACGACGCGGCAGGCCTGATCCAGGCCGGCACGCTGGACAGCCTGGAAGGCGCCAAGCTCAAGATCGACGGCACCGCGGCGGCGCCGACCATCAACGGCGCTCCGGTGTTGTGCGGCAACATCCCCACCAAGAACGCCACCGTGTTCGTGATCGGGCAGGTGCTGTCCCTGCCGGCCTCCTAGGCAAATCGCATAGCTAGTCAGGTCAGGGGCGGCTCCGGATGGAGTCGCCCCTGACGCATGTCTCGCATCCATTGTCGTCGGGTTCTACGTTTCGTAACGATTTCGCATCCACCGTCCGCATAATCGTTTCAGTTGGCATACCGCGGGAACACTCGATTGTGTCATCCGTCTGGCGGAAATCGCCCTGGCGGGATCGCCAAAGTAATGCAGGCGAGCGTAAGACGAGCCCGCCAGCAGATGAGGAGATCGAGTGAGGAAGATCCAGCGACTGGCCGCGGCCGGCGCTCTGGCGGCATTGACCGCCGTGGTTGGTGCATGTAGCAATTCGCAGGGGCCGGCGACCAGCGGCCAAGCTTCCAGTGAGCCACAGCAGTCCAGCGCGCAGGCTGCGCCGAACCCGGGGGCCACCGCGCCCACCGGCAATGGAGTCACCCAAATCAGTGACATCTTCGGTCCGGCTTGCAGCCAGGTGCCCGCCGAGGGTCCGGGTTCGGCGCAGGGCATGGTCAACGACCCGGTGGCCACCGCGGCCAGCCACAACCCGTTGCTGACCACCCTGACCAAGGCCGTGACCGCGGCCAACCTGGTCGACACGCTGAACAGCGCGCCCGCGCTGACCGTGTTCGCCCCGTCCGACTCGGCGTTCCAGGCTCTGGAGGCCAAGAACCCGGGCACCCTCAACCAGCTGACCACCGCCCCGGATGTGGCGACGCCGAACAGCAAACTGGCCAAGATCCTGACCTACCACGTGGTCGGGACCCGTTACGACGCGGCCGGTCTGGTCCGAGCCGGCACGGTGGACAGCCTGGAAGGCGCCAAGATCACGGTCGGCGGCACCGCGGCAGCACCGACGATCAATGGTGCGCCGGTGCTGTGCGGCAACATCCCGACCAAGAACGCCACGGTGTTCGTCATCGGGCAGGTGCTGTCACCGCCGGCTTCCTAACCCGCACCACAGCAGCGATTACCTGCTGCTGGCACTGTCAGGGGCGGCTTCGCGACCGAGCCGCCCCTGACCTGTGTCCCGGGCCAGCAAGATCGCGACTTTGTTCCTGCGTTCACAAGCGGCTACCGTGGACGCCTGGCAGGACAGCGCTACCAGCCCCGGAACCGGTTTGCCAGTGGGTCGAGAGGAAGGCACTCGTGACGGTGCATGAGCACGGCAGGTACAGCACTGGGGTCGAAGACCTGCCGTACCGCTCCGTACCCGAGGCTGCGGTCGGCCGCCTCGCCGTCTACCTTCGGGTGCTTACCTCGATGATCGAACAGGGCGTCACCACGATGTCGAGCGAAGTACTCGCCGGCGCCGCTGGGGTGAACTCTGCGACTTTGCGCAAGGACTTGTCATATGTGGGTTCCTACGGCACCCGCGGGGTGGGTTACGACACCGCGCGGCTGGTGGAGCACATCGAGCGGCTCCTGGGGCTCACCCGGCACCACAGTATCGCCGTGGTCGGCATCGGCAACCTTGGTCATGCACTGGCCAACTACCCGGGCTTCCCGGACCGCGGCTTCCCAGTCACAGCCCTGTTCGACGTCGACGAGGACCTGATCGGGGTCCCCGTCGGTGGGTTGCCGGTAGACCACGTTGACAGCATCCCGGCGATATGCGCCGAGCGAGAGGTGACCATCGGCGTGATATGCACCCCGGTCCCCGCCGCGCAAGGGGTGTGTGACCTGCTGGTGGCTGGTGGGGTCCGGTGCATCCTGAACTTCGCCCCGGTCGTGCTGCAGGTGCCCGACGATGTCGAGGTTCGCCGGGTGGACCTCGCTGTGGAGCTGCAGATCCTGTCGTTTCACCAGGTCCGTCGGGGCAATGGGATCGGACCGGTGGTCGAGCCGATCGATCCGATCGCGGTGAGCCGATGAGTCTTCTGGTCGTCGGTCTGTCTCATCGCAGTGCGCCGGTTGAAGTGCTGGAACGAGTCGCGGTGTCGGCCGCGGACGCCGGTAAGGTGCTGTGCCAGCTGCTCGCGCGCGAGAACGTCGCGGAGGCGCTGCTGCTGTCCACCTGTAACCGGGTCGAAATCTATGCGGTGGTCGCGACCTTCCACGGTGGCCTCGCCGATATCACCGACGTGCTGGCGCGCCAGTCCGCGATGGTGCTCGACGAACTGTCCGAGCACCTCTACGTGCACTACGCGGCCGCCGGTGTGGAGCATCTGTTCTCGGTAGCCGCCGGGCTGGACTCGATGGTCGTCGGTGAGCCGCAGATCCTCGGCCAACTACGCGCCGCGTACGCCGGCGCCGAACAAGCGGGCACGATCGGGCGCACCCTGCACGAGGTGGTGCAGCAAGCGCTCCGGGTCGGCAAACGGATCCACACCGAGACCGGCATCGGTGCCGCCGGTGCCTCCGTGGTCTCCGAAGCCCTTGCCGCTACGGCGGCCGCGCTGGCCGGTGCCCCCGGTGCCAACGGGACGGGTTTGGCCGGTCGGCGGGCGCTGGTGCTCGGCGCCGGTTCGATGGGTTCGCTGGCCGCGGCGCAACTCCGCCGTGCCGGGGTGGCCGAGATCGTGGTGGCCAACCGTACCCACGCCAGTGCGCAGCGGCTGGCCGCACTGTGCCACGCCGAGGGCACGCCTGCCCGGGCCGTCAGCCTGGATGCTGTGGCCGGCGTGTTGGCCGCGGTGGACGTGGTGATCTGCTGCAC
>JAICHZ010000385.1 GCA_025924655.1 Pseudonocardiaceae bacterium
GCGGCAGGCGTTGACCTCGGCGAGCACCCCCGCCGCGTCGGCCAGGTCGAACATCGGCAGCCCCCACATGTCCCAGTAGACGTTGCGGGGATGTGGGTCGTCGGTGAACTCCACCGAGCAGGGCCACTTGTTGTCCAGCGCGTACTGGATCTGTGCGGTGATCTCGGCGTCGGTCAGGTCCGGCAGGAAGGAGAAGGTTCCTTGGGTGATTCGCATTATCTAGCTCCCTAAATCGATCCGACTCAGACCGAGGTCGGAGTCTCGACCACGTCGGGCATGTCGGTCGACTCGTAGTTGAAGGAGATGTCCCCCCAAGTGGACAGCGCGACGTCCAGAGCAGGACACTTCTTCGCAGCCGCCTTGAGGATGTCCTGGGCCTCCTTGCGGTAGTCCCGGCCCTCGTTGCGAGCCTTGATCATCGCCTCTAGCGCGACCCGGTTGGCTTCGGCGCCCGAAGCGATGCCCATCGGGTGGCCGATCGTTCCGCCACCGAACTGCAGCACCACGTCCTCGCCGAGGTAGTGCAGAAGGTCACCCATCTGCCCGGCGTGGATCCCGCCCGAGGCTACCGGCATCATGCCCGGCATGGAGCCCCAGTCCTGGTCGAAGAAGATGCCCTTGACCGGGTTGATGGGCTGCTTCATCTCGCGGCAGGTGTCGTAGTAGCCGGCGGTGGCGTTCGGGTCACCCTCCAGCTTGCCGACGACAGTGCCGGCGTGGATGTGATCCACCCCGGCCAGGCGCATCCACTTGGCGATCACCCGGAAGTTCACGCCGTGGTTCTTCTGCCGGGTGTAGGTGCCGTGCCCAGCCCGGTGCAGGTGCAGGATCAGGCTGTTGGCCCGCGCAAACTTCGCCATCGACTGGATCGCAGTGTAACCGATGGTGAGGTCGATCATGATGATGACGGTGCCGACCTCTTTGGCGAAGGTGGCCCGCTCGTACATGTCCTCCATCGTGCCCGCGGTGACGTTGAGGTAGTGGCCCTTGACCTCACCGGTCGCGGCGATGGCGCGGTTCACGCCTTCCATCGAGTACAGGTACCGGTCGCGCCAGCGCATGAACGGCTGGGAGTTGATGTTCTCGTCGTCTTTGGTGAAGTCCAGGCCGCCGCGCAGTGCCTCATAGACCACCCGGCCGTAGTTGCGGGCCGACAGGCCCAGCTTCGGCTTGGTGGTGGCACCCAGCAGTGGGCGGCCGAACTTGTCCAGGTACTCGCGCTCCATGATGATCCCGTGCGCCGGACCCTGGAAGGTCTTGACGTAGTGCAGCGGGATCCGCATGTCCTCCAGGCGCAATGCCTTCAGGGCCTTGAACCCGAACACGTTACCGATGATCGACGACGTGAGGTTGGCGATCGAGCCTTCCTCGAACAAGTCGATGTTGTAGGCGATGTAGGCGATGTACTGGCCCTCGGTATTGGGAACAGGGTCCACCCGGTAGCACTTGGCCTGGTAGGTCTCGTGGGCGGTGAGACGGTCGGTCCACACCACGGTCCATGTCGCCGTCGAGGACTCTCCCGCGACTGCAGCGCCGGCCTCCTCCGGTGGCACACCTGGCTGCGGTGTGATCCGGAACGCGCACAGCACGTCGCTGTCCTTCGGCTGGTAGTCGGGTAGCCAGTACCCCATCTCGGCATAGGGGATGACCCCTGCTGACCAGCGATCTGTCTTCTTCTTCTTCGTTTCCTGTTTGGATCCATTGACTTCGGTGTCAGCCACTCGTGCCTCCTCTTGGTCAGTATCGAGCGTGGCGGCAAATACTCATCTTGTCTATCAACTCTTTGGCTACCACTATGTAATGATTGCTCATGACTGAGTCCCGGTTGCGCACGCTGGTCGCGCTGGCCGCCACCGGGTCGGTGCGCGGTGCGGCCAGCCGCCTGACAGTGACCGAGTCCGCGGTGTCGGCTTCGATTGGAGCGCTGGCCCGCGAACTCGGAGTGCCTCTGGTGGAGCCGGTGGGTCGTGGCCTGCGGCTGACCGCGTCCGGCGTCGTCTACGCCCGGTACGCCCGTCGGGTACTGGGACTGCTCGACGAGGGCGCCGCGGCTGCGGTACAGGAACTCGACCCGGAACGGGGCCGGCTTCGGCTCGCCGCGGTCACCACCGCTGGGGAGCATCTGCTGCCCGCCCTGTTGGTCGAGTTCCGCCGTCGTCACCCCAGAGTCGCGCTTGCCCTGGAGGTGGCCCCCAGCGTGCAGGTATGGGACCTGGTCAGCGCGCACGAGGTTGACCTGGTTATCGCCGGACGGCCGCCCTCGGGAGTAGAAGCTCACGTGGTCGCCACCAAGCCCAACGAGCTGGTGGTCGTGGCGGCGCCGCCGGTCGCCGAAGCGTTCGACTGGGCTAGCACCCCATGGTTGCTGCGCGAGCAGGGCTCAGCCACCCGCACGAGGGTGGAGGCCTACCTGAGGTCGCAACACGTCGCACCACCTCGCCTGGTGCTGGGTTCCAACGGGGCTGTGGTGGCCGGCGCGGTAGCCGAGCTCGGTTGCGCACTGGTCTCCCGGGACGCCATCGCCGAGCTGCTGTCCGACGGGCGACTGGTCACGTTACCGATGCCGGGCACCCCGCTGCTGCGGCCGTGGCATGCGGTCGCCGGTATGTACTCGGGCGCCTCCACCGCGCTGTTCGTTGAACACCTGCACGCGTCCGGCTGGCGACCCTACGCAACCGTCCCCCCACCGGATCCACCCACTGGGGGACGTGCGCGGCAGCGGTCCGGGCCTAGGCTCGGTGGCGGCGGCGTGGACTGGCCCGTCGCCGTGGAGGGAGGGCCATGATCGAGGCGCTGCACGGAACCGCTCGAGCGATGGTGAGCCGGCCGCGCGGCATTCTCGCGGCCGACGAGAGCATCGGCACCATGTCCTCCCGGCTGGAGA
>JAICHZ010000386.1 GCA_025924655.1 Pseudonocardiaceae bacterium
ATCTGGCACAACTGGCACACCGGACAACCCGTCATGCGCTCGCTGGTCGCGTACGACCACTGATCCCTTGGTAGGGTCGGGAGCTGGCGCGGTGCTTCGCCTGCGGTAGGGCCTGGAGCCTTCATGTGCCGTCGGTTTCCCGGTCGGTTGTCCCACTCCGGTGTCCGTGGTCAGACTGCTGCCTGTTTCCAACTCCCGCCACCTCGAACCGTGCATGCGGTTCTCCCGCACACGGCTCACCGACGTCGTTCACCGCCGGCATTCGGCCTTCCCCGCCAGTCCCGGAAGGGTCTGGGTGGGACGACGATTCCCGACAGGGTGACCAGACCAAGCGTGTCCGCAGCGTGGAAGGCGACCACCGACCAGCCGAACTTCCTGGATCGGCGGTGCCGCTTGGCATACACCAGCGCCAGCCGCATCAACGCATAGCCTCTGATCTTGCCGAAGTGCTGAGAGGAGACGCCATACCGGAAATACGCAGCCCAGCCGCGCAGGAACCGGTTGATGTCCTCCACCATCACTGTCACCGGCAGCAGCAGCCGGGACCGGTCGGTCAACTCCCGGATCCGGTCCCGGGCATGCTGCATGGCCCTGTCCGCGGGCCAGCGGGCCAGAAACGTCACCTGCCGGCGGCCGGTCTTCCCGGTGGAGCGCACCAGCCGGTGGTGGAAGCCGAGAAAGTCCAGCCCTCCCCCACCAACCTTCAGGTGCACGATCCGGGTCTTGACCGCCTTCGGCTGCAACCCCAACTCCGCCAGCAGCGCCGTGATCCGCTCCAACGCGGCCTCGGCCTGCTGTCTGGACTTGCACACCGCGATCAGATCGTCGGCATAGCGCACGAGGACCCCGTGTTCGCGTATCGACCATTGCCGGTCCAACCGGTGCAGGTAGACGTTGCACAACATCGGAGAAATCACACCACCCTGCGCGGCACCCGTCACCGGGCGCCGTACCTGCCCGTCCTCCATCACACCCGCGCGCAGGATCGCGCGCAGCAGCTTGAGGACCGTCTGATCGCAGACACGTTCCTGCACCGCCTGCATCAACTGCTCATGCGGAATCGCCGAAAAGCAGTCGGCGACATCCGTCTCGACCACCCACCGCCTACCCCGCCAGGACTCATCTATCAAGACCTGTAGGGCATCGTGCGCCGAACGCTTCGGGCGAAACCCGAAGCTGCACGACAGCATGTCCGCTTCGAAGACCGGCTCGAGCACGATCTTCAGCGCGGCCTGCACAATGCGGTCCCGAACCGAAGGAATCGACAACGGCCGACGCTGCGTCGTGCCGGGCTTCGGGATGAATACCCGACGCGCCGGCAACGGCCGATAGGCGCCGTCCCTCAACTCGACGGCCAGCTCATCCAGCAGCCGGGCAACCCCGTACTGCTCGACCTGGTCCAAGGTGGTCTTGTCGATGCCCGGTGCGCCATCGTTCGCGCGCACCGCGACCCACGCACGCCACAGCACGTCTCTGCGGTAGACCTTGTCCGCAAGCGCATGGAACCGTCGCCCGGGATCGGCCTTGGCCGCCCGGTAAAGCGCATGCTGCAAGGCACGAACCGGATCACGAACTGACCCCGAAGCGGTGGAACTAGCCGAACCGGCACTCACCGGGCCCCTCCTCCACAACAGACGCATCGACGAAGTAGCGGCCCTTCCCTCACCGGCGGTTATGTTGTCCGCTGGCTCGACCGGTACTACGACCGCCTCCGACGCCCTCCCGGCTAGTGATCCACTTCCCGGCGTGAACCGGTTATAGGACACCACGCTCCGGCGACAAAATTCCGCAGGTCACCGGGCCGGGGAGGGCCTCCCCAGTTCCCGCCGCCACCCTCGATACGTTCCGTGCCCCCTACGCCGGGGAGTTCCTGACGGCTGCAATCCAGGATCTACACCGCGTCCATGGCCTTCACCCTGTATTCGCGGGCTCGGCTCTCCCTGGTCCCACCCTCACGGGCAGGTGACGTAACGACGCCGCAGGCTTCGCTTCACGCTACGGACCGCATCGTCGCTCCCCCCGAAAGGGCTCTTGACGCTGGGCTTCGACCCGACCCGTTTCCAGACCGAGCCGCCAGCCTGCTACCGGGCCTCCTGGCAGCTACCCGAACCGGACTTCCACCGGCAGGCGACGACGAGCTTACAAACAGTAGGATCAGCCGCTCACGGCTTCACCTCCCGCTCTACTGGGCGCACGAATAGATCATCTAGAACAACACCGAGCGCGCATGCCCAGACACGGCTGTGTCAGCAGAGCCGCGCGGAACTCGGCCAGCACGATCGGGCCGGTGACCCGTATGTGGGCACCGACGTCACGGACGGTTCTCTTCTCGACCACCACGGAGGCGATCAGTAAACAAACGGGCAGCGCCGGGGTACGGTCGCCAACGTGCGGGAGGCGTCTCTAACCCCCGACAGCAAGGTTCCCGCCGTCGTGTAGTACAACCATCACAGGGCCCACACCGTACTCGGCGGCCACCCACCCGCCAGCCGCGTACCCAACCTATGTGGACCTAGCACCTAGCCGGCCGCGCCCGACATACTGATGCGGTATCCGGTCGGCGTCGCAGAAGACAAGACTGATGTGCCGGCCCAGTTCCGCGGCATCGCCCGACCGGGCCGCCGATCGTTGCTCGAACACCCGCCGGGGCAGCTCCCGCAGGGGTACCTCGCCGAGCCAGCCCGCCATCGCCCGGCGGAACTCGGCGGCCAGCCGCGCCTCCCGGCACCAGGCGATCACCGGTACCCCGGCCGCCAGGGCCGCCGTGAAGGCGTCCAGTGTCGTCAGGTCCGCCGCCTCACCGAGCGGGTAGCCGAGACACAGCATCAGGGTGCTGTCCGGCCGCAGCTGGTCGCGCAGCACGTTCGCCGCCAGGTCGGGGTC